>JBEVIF010000231.1:0-3343 GCA_040510795.1 Acidimicrobiia bacterium | reverse complement strand
TGGTGGAACGCGCCATCGATCTTGGCTACGAGGCATTGGCGGTCACCGATCACGACGGGTTCTACGGAGTGTCGAGGTTCTGGCAGGCAGCAAAGGAAACCGGGCTGCCCGCCATCTACGGAGTGGAGATCGGGCTCGAGCTCGACCCCGCCGGCCCTGGTGACCCGGTGGCGGCTGCTCGGGCATGGGATGAGCATCGTCATGCCCGGGCCAAGGGCGGTCAAGGGCGGCTGCGTCGAGGGCGCAGTGTGCACTCGCATGGCGCCAAGCCGACGAACCTCCCCGAGACCGACCATCTGGTGCTGCTCGCCGGATCCCCAAACGGATACCGGACCCTGTCCAATCTCGTGACGAGGGCCCAGATGCGGGGGGAAAAGGGCCACCCGATCTACAACTGGGACGACCTGGCCGCCACTGCGGCCGACCATGATCTCCATGTCCTCACCGGTTGCCATGCCGGCGCCGTGCCCAAGGCTGCAGCCGGAGGGGATCTGGGCGGCGCCATGCGCCAGGCCTCGCGTCTCCGCGAGCTCTTCGGCACCCGGCTTCATCTCGAGCTCTGGCATCACCGCATGCCCGAGGACGACCCTCGCAACGACTTGATGTGGGAGGTGGCCCAGAGGCTTTCCCTCCCCGCCGTTGCCACCAACCTGGTCCACTATCACGATCCGAAAGACGCTGACCTGTCCGAGGTGCTGGCCGCTATTGGAGGCCGCCGCACCCTTGCAGTCGCCGACGGGTTCCGCCCAGCCAGCGACGAGCGATACCTGAAGCATCCCGCCGAGATGGCCCGGCGCTTCACCCGTTACCCCGGGGCAGTCGCGAGGAGTGCCGAACTGGGCCGTCGGCTCGCCTTCGATTTGGGGTTGGTGGCGCCCAATCTGCCCGATTTCCCCATGCCCGGCCACTTCCGGGACGAGATGGAGTATCTGCGTCATCTCACCTGGGAAGGGGCACGGGACGTGTACCCGGGGAGCGAAGACGGTATCGACCCCATTGCCCGGCTCCGGCTCGAGCACGAGCTGGACATCATCGAATCCCTGGGCTTTCCCGGTTACTTCCTGGTGGTGAAAGACATCATGGACTTCGCCCGCACCCAAGACATCTACTGCCAGATTCGGGGCTCGGGGGCCGACTCTGCGGTATGCCGCTGTCTCGGGTTGACCCGGGTCGACCCGATACGGCTCCATCTCCCCTTCGAGCGATTCCTCTCCGAGGAGCGGGGTCGCCCACCTGACATCGACATCGACTTCGAGGCCGATCGCCGGGAAGAGGTGATCCAGTTCTGCTACCACAAGTACGGTCGGGAGCGGGCGGCGATGGTGGCCAACGTGATCACCTACCGGGCACGGTCGGTGCTCCGTGACGTGGCCAAGACCTTCGGTTTCACCCAGGCCCAGGTCGACGGGCTGTCCAAGTACGTGGACACCCGGGACCCGGCCCAGATCCGTCTCGACAGCCCTTTGCCCGAAGGGATGACAGCTGAGATGATCTACGACATCTGCTGGCGCCTCGACGGCTTCCCCCGCCATCTCGGGATCCACTCCGGCGGAATGGTGATCGCCGATCGGCCGCTGTGGCAGGTGGTTCCCCTGGAGTGGGGGAGGCTCGAGGGTCGCACCGTCCTCCAATGGGACAAGGATGACTCGGCGGCAGTGGGGATCGTCAAGTTCGATCTGCTCGGTTTGGGGATGCTCAATGCCCTCCATCTCGCCCACGACTTGATCGAGGACACCCACGGCATCGACGTCGACCTGGCCGCCATCCCCCAAGAACAGGCCATCTATCGCTCGATCACGCGCTCTGACACCGTGGGGCTGTTCCAGATCGAGTCCCGGGCACAGATGGCCACCTTGCCCAAGATGAAGCCCAAGACCTTCTACGACCTGGCGATCGAGGTGGCACTGATCCGTCCCGGGCCGATCCAGGGGCAATCGGTCCATCCCTATCTGCGCCGGCGCAACGGCGAGGAGCCTGTCGTCTACCCCCACCCCTCAACCGAGGAGATCCTCGAGAAGACCCTGGGGGTCCCTATCTTCCAGGAGCAGCTCATGGAGTTGGCCCGGGTATGCGCCGGCTTTGACGGGGGGCAGGCGGACCGGCTCCGTCAGGCGATGACCCACAAGCGCTCAGAGCAGGCGATGGGCCGGCTTCGCGAGGACCTGTACGCGGGGATGGCGGGCAACGGGATCGTCGGCGCCGCTGCCGACGAGATCTGGGAGAAGCTGCAGGGCTTCGCCGCTTTCGGGTTCCCCGAGAGCCACTCGGTGAGCTTCGCCTACATCGTCTACATGTCGGCCTGGCTTCGCTTCCATTACCCCGCCGAGTACCTGGCCGGGCTGCTCAACGCCCAGCCGATGGGCTTCTACAGCCCCAACTCGTTGGTGCAGGACGCCCAACGGCATGGCGTGGTGGTCATGGCTCCCGATGTCAACGTCTCGTGGCATGACTGCACCATCGAGCCGATCGAGGCAGATGCCGACGACGTCGTGGGCTATCTGGGGGAGAGATGGCGGCGGGGAAGAGGGATGATCGACGACCCGGTCCGGCCTCCGGTCGGGGTGCGGATGGGATTGCGCTACGTGCGAAACATGGGGGAGAAGGAGGTGACACGGGTCGAGGCGGCCCGGATCCTGGGCGGGGAGTTCATTTCCGGAGAGGATCTGGCAGCCAGGACCGGGCTCGGTGCGGAGGCGTTGGAGGGTCTCGCTGCCTCCGGCGCGTTGGAGTCGATCGGGCTTGGGCGCCGAGAGGGGATGTGGGCGGCGGGCGCCCTGGCCGAGATCGATCCCGAGCGGCTGGCACTGTCACCCGGGGTGGATGCGCCGCCTCTGCCGATGATGGCTCCCGAGGAGGAGCATAGGGCTGATATGTGGTCGACCGGGGTGTCCAACCGTCATCCGATGAGCTTCGTCAGGGACCAGATGGTCGGATGTCTGACCGCGGCCGAGGCACTGGCCATGGAGCGGAACGGGTCGAGGATCAAGGTGGCCGGCGTCGTCACTCATCGTCAGCGGCCGGGCACCGCCAAGGGTGTCTATTTCCTCAACCTGGAAGACGAGACCGGGCTGCTCAACATCATTGTGCTGCCCGATGTCTGGGCCAGGCACCGTCAGGTGGTGCGCAAGAGCCCGGCGCTGGTGATCCACGGCAGGCTCGAGTACCACGACGGGGTGACCAACATCGTCGCCCGCGACTTCGAGCCGATCGGAGTGCAGACTGTGCAGTCACGGGACTTCCGTTAGACGGGGCTCATCGTGGATCAATCCCGATCTGTTCGCCTCATTGGGAGGCGGGTAGGTGGTCTTCATGTCGAAGGCGGTAGGCGATGGCCCATGCCGGC
>JBEVIF010000230.1:0-4531 GCA_040510795.1 Acidimicrobiia bacterium | reverse complement strand
TTTTTGTCACACCGGTCTCGTACGTTCGGGATATGGAGAGGGAGAGCTTCACCAATGATCAGGCCGATGGGGTCTTGTCTCATCTGTTTTCTGGTCTGGCCGTCTTCTATGCCGAGATCTGTGAATGTTTGACCGAGGCTGATCGGGGTCAACGCTTACTTGCGGATGGGGCCCGGAATCTTCCGGAGTGGGTGTCGGCCCGGTTTGGTCTGAGACATTCGACTGCGGCGCAGCTGGTCCGGGTGGCCCGACGTCTCCAGGATCTGCCCGTCTTGCGTTCCCGGTTTGCTGCTGGTGAGTTGAGTCTCGATCAGACCGATTCGATTTCGAAGCTGGCCACTGCAGAGACCGAGGAGGCGGTGATCGCTGAATGTCTCGGATTGTCGAATGCTGCTTTGGATCGTGCCGCCCGCCGGGCCAAACCTCCCACCTCTGAGGATGCGGTCGATGTCTGGCGGGAACGTTGGTTGTCGATCCAATACACCCTGGACGGGATCAGAGCCCATCTGAACGCTGACCTGCCCGGGATGGAAATGTCGCTGGTGGAATCTGCGATCCGGGAGAAGGCGGATCGGATCCCACCCAACCCCGAATCAGGATTGTTCGACCCGTATCCACAGCGGATGGCCGACGGTCTGATCGAACTGGCCACGACAACCGGTGATGAGAACGGTTCGGCTCCAACTGAAATCGTGGTTCACGCCGATCTCGACGCATTGACCTCGGTTCCGGAAACGACCGGAGTGGCCGAGATCGAAGGTGGTCCGGTCATCGCCAACGAGACCGCACGCCGCTTGTCTTGTGATCCGATCGTGGAATGCACTGTCTATGACCACAGGAAAGTGTTGGGGATCGGTCGTCGTTCCCGGTTGATCCCGGCCTGGTTGCGTCGTCAACTGTGGCATCGGGACGGGAACTGTCAGTTCCCCGGATGTCCCCACCAGGGATGGCTCCACGCCCATCACAAGACCCATTGGGCCGATGGAGGACCGACCGATCTGGACAATCTGATCCTCCTCTGCGGTTACCACCACCGGTTTCTCCATGAACATGGATGGACGATCGAAGACGACGGATACGGCAAACCCGTGTTCCGGAAACCGAACGGACAGGTCTACCCACCCATCCGACCCGGACTCGACCCCCGACTCCGAGAGCTCGTCGGCCAGCGAACCTAGGGGCAACGGCCCCCGCCATCGTCCCGCGAAAGCCCTCAACTACCCTCGCTGGATGGAGTTCGTCGATGTCACCAGGGAAGAATCGGTCGCCCTCATCACCCTGAATCGGCCTCCGGTCAATGCCATGACCGAGGATTTCGCCCGCGAGCTGGGGGACGCTTTCTCCGAATGCGCCGACCCGACCATCCGTGCGGTAGTGGTGACCGGCCAGCCCCACTTCGCCGCCGGCGCCGACATCAAGGGCTTCCAGGCGACTTTCGATGCAGGAGTGGAGGAGCGCAGTGCGTGGACCTTGCAGGAGGCCATCGGGATCCTCGAGTCTTTGGAGAAGCCGACCATCGCCGCCGTTCACGGGTACGCGTTGGGTGGAGGTCTCGAGCTGGCGATGGGAGCCGACTTCCGTTTTCTCGCCGACGATGCCCGGGTCGGGCAGCCGGAGATCCTGCTCGGTCTCATCCCTGGCGCCGGCGGAACTCAGCGTCTGGCCCGGATCGTCGGGTATCAGCGAGCCAAGGAGATGGTCCTGACCGGGCGACAGATCGATTCCGAAGAAGCGCTGCAAATCGGACTCGCCGATCAGGTGTTTCCCTCCGCCGAGTTGCTCGATGCCACTCTCGAGGCTGCCCGGGAGTGGGCGACCAAGGCAACCCGGGCCATTGACGCCGCCAAAAAAGCTCTCAACGCCGGGTTCGGTTTGCCGGTGAGCGAAGGGCTATTCATCGAGCGGGATGCCTTCAACCAGTCATTCGGGTCGGAGGATGCCCGCGAGGGCGTCGCCGCTTTCATCGCCAAGCGCGAGGCGGATTTCAAGGGCCGCTGAGCTCCACCCGCTCCTTCAGCCGCATCACACTTCCGTTCCAGATCCGCCCCAGAATCGGTCTAGCCACCGCCAACCCCACCGGTCCACCCATCCACCAGGGGAAGCGGAGATCTTCCACCCAGCGCATCTCGGTGCCGTCCCCACTTGGTCCGAGGTCGAATCTCCCAAGTCCCTTGACCGCTCCGACGTGCTCGACGACGATCGTCTGCTCCTCCTCCCATCTGACGACCTCCATGACATCCGTCGCCCGGAACGGACCTACGCGGGTGGCGGCCTCGATCCGGGTACCGAGCCCGGTGGTCCGGTCGGTGAGGAACCGGACGGTGGCCGCATCGTCCATCCACTCCGGGTGAGAGGCGAAATTGGCCAGCTCCGCCCAGACCCGCGTCACTGGGGCGTCGATGAGGACGCTGACTTCGATTCGCCGGGGCATGCGTGAATCGTGACAGCCGTCCCATCCTGCGACAATTGAGGGTCGATGATCTATCTCGACCATGCCGCCACTACCCCGATGCGTCCCGGAGTCTGGGAGGCGATGCGTCCCTACGCGGACGACGTGTTCGGCAACTCGTCTGGCGTCCACGAGGTGTCCAGACGCGCCAAGAACGCCCTGGAGGAGGCGAGGGAGAGGATCGCGATCGCCATCGGTGCGGGGCCACGCGAGATCGTTTTCACTTCCGGTGGAACCGAGTCGGACAACCTCGCCATAAAGGGCGCCTCGCTGAGCAGCATCCCGCGGCGCGGGGTGGTCACAGTCGCCACGGAGCACGAAGCGGTTCTCGAAACCACCGACTTCCTGCGCCGTCTCGGTGTACCGACGAGCGTCGTCGGGGTCGACCGAGATGGTCAGGTCGATCTTCCTTCACTTGTCGACACTGTCGATGCCAACACCGCAGTCGTCTCGGTGATGTACCTCAACAACGAGACCGGCGTGATCCAGGACATCGCCGGGATTGCCTCAGCGATCGAGGAGCACGAGCCCGACGTCTTGATCCACAGCGATGCGGTGCAGGCCTTCTCCTCCGCCGAGATCGATGTCGACGACCTCGGGGTGGACCTCCTCACCATCACCGCTCACAAGTTCGGTGGTCCCAAGGGTGCCGGCCTGCTCTACGTTCGGGAGGGGACCGCGCTCGAGCCGGTTCTGCACGGTGGCGGCCAGGAGCTCGGTCGTCGCTCGGGTACCCATGATGTGGCTTCCGCCGTCGGCCTCGCCACCGCGATGGAAGCTGCCCTCGCCGACCGATCGAGGTTTCGCAGCCAGGTTGCCCAGATCAGGGACGACTTCGAGAAGCGAGTCCTGACCGCGGTGCCGGATGCCGTGGTGAACACTCCCGAGACTGCGCGCTCCTCTCACCACCTCAATGTCAGATTTCCCGGGGTGCGCAACGAGACCATTCTGATGCGTCTCGATCGGGCCGGCGTCGCGGCCTCGGCAGGCTCGGCGTGTCAGTCGGGCGCGTCGGAGGTGTCCCATGTCCTCGAGGCGATGGGTCTGAGCCCGGGCGAGGCTCGGGAGAGCGTTCGATTCAGCTTCGGCTGGAACAGCACGGCCGATGAGGCCATGGACGCTGCCACGATCGTCATCGATCTGATCGAGGAGCTGCGATGAGAGCTCTCGTCGCCATGTCGGGTGGCGTGGACTCATCGGTGGCGGCGGCGCTGATGCGAGAAGAGGGTCACGACGTCGTGGGGGTCACCCTCAAGCTGTGGTCGGGGCCTAACGGGGAGGCTCCGACGGCGGGGTGCTGCACCGTGTCCGACGCCGAAGACGCCCGACGGGTGGCGGCGCAGCTCGACATCCCTTATTACGTACTGGACTACACCGACGAGTTCCGTGATGGTGTTGTCCACCGCTTCGTCCGGGACTACGGCTCGGGGCGCACGCCCAATCCGTGCATCGAGTGCAACCGGACCGTCAAGTTCGACCGTCTCCTCAACGGTCTTGCCGATTTCGATTCCGAGGTGCTGGTCACAGGCCACCACGCCCGCAATCGCCATGTCGACGGCTCATGGCGGCTTCATCGGGGAGAGGACCGCGCCAAGGACCAGTCGTACGTGCTCTCCATGCTCACCCAGGGCGAACTGTCGAGGATCAGGCTGCCCGTGGGCGAGCTGACCAAGACCGAAGTCAGGTCGATCGCGGCGGAGATGGGGCTGCGCACCGCCGACAAGCCTGAGTCGATGGACATCTGCTTCGTTGGTCAACGCGATTACCGGGGCTTCCTCCGCGATGCCGCGCCGGAGGTCTTCGAGCCTGGACCGTTGGTGGCAAGCGACGGCACTGAGCTGGGAAGTCATGACGGGATCGTGGGGTTCACCGTGGGTCAGCGTCGTGGCCTCGGAGTCGCACTGGGAGAGCCGCGGTTCGTCGTCCGCATCGACTCTGCATCGTCGACTGTCGTTCTCGGCCGTCGCGACGAGCTGGCGGTGGCCGGTGTCGCCCTCGATCAGCTCACTTGGACAGAAGGAGCACCCTTCTCGGGCCAGGTGATGGCTCAGTACCGGGCCCATGGCGAGCCCGTCCCCGCCA
>JBEVIF010000229.1:0-7940 GCA_040510795.1 Acidimicrobiia bacterium | reverse complement strand
TCACGAACTGGGGCGCCTACGAGGTCGAGACCGATGGCCGCGAGATCACCGCGGTGCACCCCTTCGCCAAGGACCCCGACCCATCCCCGATCGGTCAATCGCTGAAGGCCGTGCGTAAGAGCCGGGTCGAGCGCCCGGCTGTGAGGGAATCATGGCTGCGTGGCGGCCCCGGCTCGAATCGGGAAGGCCGGGGACGCGAACCGTTCGTCGAAGTGGAATGGGACCGCGCCCTCGACCTGGTCTCCGCCGAGTTAGATCGAGTCCGCTCCACCTTCGGCAACCAGGCGATCTATGGCGGCAGCTATGGCTGGGCCAGCGCTGGAAGGTTCCACCATGCTCAGAGCCAGATCCACCGCTTTCTCAACGCGATCGGCGGATATACATACTCGGTCGACGACTATTCGATCGCGGCCGGGCACGTGATCACCCCTCACATCTTCGGCCTCTCCTTCGATGACTACATGGACGAGCAGCCCCACTTCGTCGAGATATCGGAGAACACGGAGCTGGTGTTGGCATTTGGGGGAATGCCGATCAAGAACAGCCAGGTCCAGTACGGCGGTCAAGGTCGTCACATGCTCAGTGCGAGGCTGGAGACGTGTCGCGACCGCGGCGTTAGGTTCATCAACCTGTCGCCGCTCGGCGAAGATCTGATCGAAGCGGTGGAGGCCGAGTGGATACCGGTGCGGCCCAACACCGACACCGCCGTGATGTTGGGGCTGGCCCACAGCATCCTCGTCTCTGGGAAACACGACGAGGATTTCCTGGAGAGCCACTGCGTCGGCTGGGACCGGCTACGCGCCTACCTCCTCGGAGAGCCCGATGGTGTGCCGAAGACGGCGGACTGGGCGAGCAGCATCAGTGGGGTCGACCCGGACCGCATTCGGGAACTCGCGTTCGAGATGGCGGCGAGAAGAACGCTGATCACGGTCAGTTGGTCGGTGCAGCGAAACGACCATGGGGAGCAGCCATATTGGATGGCCGCCGCCCTGGCCGCGATGCTGGGCCAGATCGGCCTACCGGGTGGTGGGGTCGGCTACGGCTACGGGGCGGTGGGCCTGAACGGGCACCCGGTGGGGTATCACGCCCTTCCCCGTCTGCCTCAGGGCAAGAACCCTGTGACAGAGTTCATCCCGGTGGCCCGGATCGCAGACCTTCTCCTCCAAGGCGGCGAGGAGTTCGACTACAACGGCAAGCGGCATACCTACCCGGATACCCACCTCGTCTACTGGGCCGGTGGCAACCCCTTCCACCATCACCAGGACCTGAACCGCCTGGCCCGGGCCTGGAAGGTCCCGGACACCATGATCTGTCACGAGCCCTTCTGGAACGCCCTGGCCCGGCATTGCGACATCGTCCTTCCCGCCACGACCCCGCTGGAGCGAACCGATATCGGGGGCAGCGGCAACGACGACTTCATCTTCTGGATGGAACAGGTCATCGAACCGGTGGCAGAGGCGCGAAACGACTACGACATCTTCTCCGATCTCGCCAGTCGCCTCGGAGTCCATGAGCGATTCACCGAGAGCAGGACGGCCGAGGAGTGGCTCGAGCACATCTACTCCAGGTTCCGTTCCCACCATCCCGACTATCCGGCACTAGATCAGTTACGGGAAACGGGGCACTTTCAGATTCCGGAGGAGTGGATTCCTCCCCTGGTCTCACAGATTGTTGCGTTTCGCCACGACCCGGAGAGCTCGCCATTGAAGACACCTTCGGGTCGAATCGAGCTGTTCTCGGAGACCATCGAGGGGTTCGGCTACGACGACTGCCCGCCGCATCCTTCCTGGTTGGACCCGGCCGAATGGCTCGGAAACACTGGTCGCTATCCCCTCCATATGATCTCGAACCAGCCGAAAACCCGGCTCCACTCCCAGTGGGACCACGGGGAGACCAGTCTCAACGGCAAAGTCGACGGTCGGGAGCAGATCGGGATCAGCCCGTCCGACGCCGAAGCGCGGCGCCTCCAAAACGGTGAACTGGTACGTGTCTTCAACGAGCGGGGGGCGTGTCTCGCCGCGGCCTCGATCAGACCGGACTTGATGCCCGGTGTTGTCCAGCTGCCCACCGGGGCATGGTGGGACCCGCGCGAACTCGACGGATTGTGCCGAGCCGGCAACCCCAATGTCCTGACCCGTGACGTCGGCACGTCGAGGCTGGCACAAGGACCGACGGCGCAGACCTGTCTTGTCGAAGTTGAGCGGTACGCCGGAGAGCCGCCATTGATGCAGGCTCACCAGCAGCCACGATTCGCCACCGAGTAGGCCCGGATAGCGCCGCGATCTCAGGATCAGTCGAGGATGGCGAAGAAACGGGCCGGGGCGCCTTCCCCACCACTGACCTTGAGGAACGCCGCGCAAAATATGAACCGCTCGTTGGCGGGCACGGCGCCCAGATTGGTGAGCGTCTGCATGAGGATGGCCCCTGAGTCCCCGATTATCTCGTGAACCACGAACTCACTGGGCAGATAGTTCTGCTGCTTCGCCGCCCGCTCCGGGAAGCAGTCGAATCCGATCGCCTTCGCCCCTGTCCCCGCCAGCCAGCGGGCCGCTTCCGGGGTGCAAGCCGGAGATCCCACGTAATAACGTGGGAAATCGCCCCAGGCGACGTCCGACCATCCGGTCCTGACGAGCACGACGTCCCCGGGTCGGATATCCGGAGCGGCCGCGGCCAGGTCCTCGGGCGTGATGTCGTGGTCGGGCTCGATCGGGGTGAGGTCGATCAGCACCGCCTCGCCACAAGTGCGATCGAGGAGCACATGTTCCGCCGTCTCACCATCGGCGCTGTAGTGCTTTGTGAAGTCCACATGCGAGCCGGCATGGAGCATCATCGTGATCTCGGAGACCATCCAGAACCCCGGCTCCTTGTGGTACTCCTCGATCCGGATCGGCTGGTTGACCGACGGCGGGCTGTAGGTGTCCCTGCCGATCGGGACGGTCAGATCGACGATGTTCATGGTGCGCTACGACCGATCGAGTTCGGATCTCTCCGCTTTGAGCGCCACGACCATTTCCTCGATGGTGCCGTCGGCGACGGCCAGGGCCAGAATGAGGCGATCCCTCACCGAGCCGGCAAAGCCACTGCGATACATGAATCCCGAAGTCCTCGCCCGGTTGGATACACCGATATAGGAAGCACCCCAACCCTGACCAGCCGAGTCAGAGTGGAAGATCTCGGTCGTCTTGGCGTACTCCCAGGAACGGTTCCAGTTCGGGGTGCTGTAGAGGACGCGTTGCGTGGTGATGATCGTCGTGCCGTCAGACTCGATGACTTTCTGCATTCCGGGTTCCGAAACGAAGCTGGCGTGGTTGTTGCGATCGGGGTAGGACGAAGCGTTTGGGGTCCGATACTTGATGACCCGAGAACCACTTTGGGTGGCCCTTCCGCCCGCTCTGAGTTCGACAACGCCGGAACCTTGGAGCACCAGAAGCGGGTGCTCGTCCGTCTTGAAGTCCACACCGACCGCCAGGTGCTCGACCTGTTTGTACATCCTGTCGAGATGCCCGGCCATATAGAGAAGCTCGTCGATATGAGCCTTCTCTGTGTGAGAAGCCGCGAGAACGCGGTCGAAGTCGGCCGTCTCAGACACGTAGCGGCCTTTTCCCCTAAAGATCTCGTACCTCCAGGTCCCCCGCTCGCTTCGGAGCCTAGTCATCGAGGTGACGCCCATGCAGGTGCTGCTTGCCTCAGGAGGAGAGCAGGTCTTTCATCTGCTTGTAGATCAGGTGGGTCGACCGCTTCGGCGAGACGCGGTTGAACAGATTCATCATCTTGGAATCGCGGCCGACGAAGATCTGGAGCTCGTCGTCCGTGATGCCATCGAGGATGATCTTGGCCGCGTGCTCCGGTGAGGTGGTTCGAGCTCGCATCTCTACCTCGTTGGGGATCCCCCCGGGTATCTCGACTCCGGAGTTGGAGGTGATCTCGGTCGCCACCGCTCCGGGGAAGACCACCGACACCCCGACGTTGGTGTCGAGCAGCTCGGCGTACAGGCCCTCGGTCATCAGCTTGACCGCCGCCTTGGATGCCCCGTAGATGGTCTGACCGGGAACTGGGAGGAACCCTCCCATGCTGGATACGTTGGCGACGTGGGCGACCGGGCGTTCCAACAGATGAGGGAGGAAGGCCTTGACCATGTGGATCGTCCCGTAGAGATTGACGTTGATGACCCGCTCGATGACCTCGTACTCGAGCTCGTTGAGCTTCACGAACGGCTGGATGATCCCGGCAACGTTGATCAGCCCGTCTACCGCCCCGTGAGCGGCGACCACTTTCTCTGGCAGAGCCTCGGTGGCGGCCCGGTCGGTGATGTCCACCACGAACGTGGCCAGTCGGTCGGCGGCCGCGGCCAGCTTCGTCGTCTCATTCAGGCTTTCCTCTCGGATATCGACGGCGGCTACCCGGGCCCCGCGTCGGAGAAGCTCGAGGACTACCTGCTGCCCGATCCCATTCCCGCCACCCGTGACCACGACGACTTTGCCGGCAACATCCATGAATCGAGGCTACGCCCAACTAACCGATGAGTTTGATCCTCTCGCCGAGTCGGTAAGTCGACAATGCCGGGAGCCCTAAGAGAGTTCATGACAGAGCCCAAGACGAACACGCTGGAGGTGCCCGGCGCCGTGCTGACCTACGACGTCCGAACCAACGGCTCGGGCGCCAAGCCGGTCCTGGTCATGATCGCATCACCGATGGGTGCCGCCGGATTCGGCACCTTGTCGGATTACTTCACCGACCGCACCGTGGTCACCTATGACCCCCGCGGGGCAGAACGCAGCACCCTCACCGACGGGGCGCCCGAGTCCACTCCCGACGTGCATGCCGACGATCTGCATCAGCTGATCGCCGCGCTCGACGCCGGGTCCGTCGACATGTTCGCCAGCAGCGGGGGCGCCACAAACGCGTTGGCCCTCGTTGCTCGGCATCCGGAGCAGGTGCTAACCCTCGTTGCCCACGAACCGCCGTTGGCCCAACTGCTCCCCGATCGGGAGGAGGCACTCGCCGCAATCCGGGACATCGCCGAGACCTACCAACGGGATGGGCTCGGCCCCGGGATGGCGAAGTTCATCGCCATCGTGATGCACAAGGGACCTGTCCCGGCTGACTTCTCCGAGCAGCCTGTACCGGATCCGGCAATGTTCGGACTGCCGACGGGAGACGACGGCTCCCGCGATGACGTGCTGCTCGGGCAGAACCTCATCACGAACACCCACTACCAACCCGACTTCTATGCGCTGCGAGCCGCTTCGACGCGCATCATCGTCGCCGCCGGCGCCGAATCGGATGGCGAAATGGCCCATCGCGGAGCGGAGGCAACGGCCGGACACCTCGGGATGAAAGTCACCACGTTCCCCAGTGACCATGGAGGCTTCCTGGGCGGCGAATACGGCCAAACGGGTGACCCGGAGGCTTTCGCCGGCGCCTTGCGAAAAGTGCTCGACCACAGCTGAGACCCGGCGGATGGCCCGCCGTTTCGTATATTCCCTCGTCGATGCAGACGTTCCTCTTCACCGACATCGAAGGAAGCACCCGCCTTTGGGAGGAACACGGGGACGAGATGGCAGCGGCCCTCGCGCGTCACGACGAGATACTCAACCAGGCGGTAGCCCAAGCCGGGGGCTCGGTGTTGAAGACCACGGGTGATGGAATGATCGCCGTATTCGACTCGGTATCGGATGGCGTCTCCGCAGCCGTCGACAGCCAACACTCCCTGGATGAGGAGCAGTGGGGGCCGACGGGCCCTCTCCGGGTGCGGATGGGGATCCACAGCGGAGACACCGAGAGCCGTGAGGGCGACTACTTCGGGCCGGCTATGAACCGCGCCGCCCGGATCATGGCCGCCGGGCACGGGGGCCAGGTGTTGGTTTCCGGCACGTCTTCCGAATCCGGGTATCTGCCGCCAGGTGTCGAGCTGCGAGATCTCGGGATGCACCGGCTCAAGGATCTCACCGAGCCCGAACATCTCTATCAGGTGATTCACGATGCCCTGCGTTCTGATTTCCCAGCGCCACGGACCCTGGACGGAAGACCGAACAACCTCCCCCAGCAGGCCACCGAGTTCCTGGGTCGTGAGGCTGAGCTGGCAGCGATCCACCTCATGCTGGAGTCCCCGACCACAAGGCTGCTCACTGTCACCGGCCCAGGTGGTGCAGGGAAAACACGGATCGGTCTCCAGGTCGCCGCCGATGAGTTGGACCACTACCTGGACGGTGTCTTCTTCGTCGATCTCTCCTCCGAACGAGAACCTGACAACGTGTTCGATGCCGTTGCAGCGACGCTCGCCATCCCTGTGTCGGGCGGTAGCGAAGCTCTCGAAGTGCTGAAGACCCGACTGCGCGATTCCCGGATGCTCGTCGTCCTGGACAACTTCGAACAGGTGGCAGCCGCCGCCGTGGGGCTGTCTCAGCTCCTCCAGCACGCACCAGGGATCAAGGTCCTCGTCACCAGCCGGGAAACCCTTCGGGTCCGGGCGGAGAAGGTGTTCCCGGTGCCCCCGCTCAGCCTCCCCCATCCTGAGGATGCTGCCTCGGTCATCGCCGAATCGGAGGCGGTGGCTCTGTTTGCCGACCGAGCCCGGGCCGTGCGCCCCGACTTCGCGGTGACGAATCAGAACGCCTCCACGATCGCCGAGATCTGTCTCCGGCTCGACGGGCTCCCGCTCGCCATTGAGCTGGCCGCGGCTCGACTCAACGTGTTCACCCCGTCGGATCTGTTGGAACGGCTCCGGGAACGGCTGGACATCCTCGGCGCCGGCGGACGGGATCTGCCCGATCGCCAGCGAACCCTTTGGGGGGCGATCGGTTGGAGCTACGAGCTACTCGACTCGACCGAGCGCGCCGTATTCGAACTGCTTTCAGTTTTCTCGTCCACTGACCTTCGCTCTCTCGAAGCCGTCGCTGCCGACGTGCTCGGTGGGGTCGACGCCCTCGACACTCTCGGCTCCCTGGTGGACAAGAGCCTCGTGCGACGGGCAGAGACGGAGGTGACTCAGCGGTTCTCGATGCTGCTCATGATCAAGGAATTTGCCGAGTCGAAACTGGCCGAATCACCGGACCGGGAAGCCGCGGTGCGGCAGGCCCACGCCGACTATTTCTGCATGTTGGTCGACGGCATAAGCCAGCGCCTGCACAGTGCGGATCGCCAGGTAGCGCTGGACGATCTGGAGCGGGAGCTGGGCAACCTGAGGACCGCATGGGACTACTGGATCACCGAGGGTGGAGTCGAGCAGATATTCCGGATGATCGAGGGGATGTGGGCTCTCCACGAGTCGAGGGGCTGGTACCGGGCCGCAATGGAATTGGCGAACGACGGGATCGAAATGCTGGATGGGATCGAACCGTCACCGAAGGTCGCCGCCGAGCAGCTCGCACTCCGGATGAGCCTGGCCCGGGCGATGATGGCCGTCCGCGGCTACGGGCCAGAAACCGAGGCGGCGTACAAGAAGGCGATGGAGGCCTCGGAGACAGTCGGGACTCCGACCCAGCGGTTTCCGGTGCTCCGTGCCCTGGCTACCTACTACATGGGTATCGCAGAATTCGCCGCGGTCGCCGAACTCGGCCAGCAGCTGCTCGAGCTCGGTGAGCAGGCCGGCGACGACTCGATGCTGATCGAGGGCCATTATGTCGTTGGGGCAGCCACCGCCTTCAGCGGGGACCTGGAGGCCGGTCTCCCCCACCTCGAGCGGGCAATCGAGCTTCACGACCCTCAGGTTCATGACTCAGGGCGATTTCGGCTCGGCCCCAACACGGGTGTGGTCGCCCGAACCGCCTCGGGAATCCTTCTCTGGCAGTGCGGGAAGTTGGAGCAGGCCGTAGACCGCGTCGAGGCAGCCCTCGAGGTGGCACGGCAGATCGGCCACCCCTACAGCATCGCCTATGGACTCCATCACAACGGTCTTCTCGCCCTGTATCGGGGTCGGTACGAAGACGCCCGAGATCGAG
>JBEVIF010000228.1:0-4372 GCA_040510795.1 Acidimicrobiia bacterium | reverse complement strand
AGCCGTGCCGAAGAACACCCGTGCTTCGATCACCGGGGTGTCGTCGGCGAGGTGGGAACGTCCGTCGATCCGCGTGCCTCCATCGTTCACGCCTGGGACGCCTCCTTCCAGGCTTTGATGTTGTTGAAGACCGGTTGGCTGATCCGGGTCCCGGAATTCACCGTGGCGCCCCCGTAGGCATGGATGGCGATCCCGTATCTGGACCCGTTGGCGAACCGGTAAACGGCGGATCCACTCTGACCTCCGGCGGTGTCGATGTCGTAGAACACCTTGCGGATGCTCGCGGAGTCGATCGTCCGGGCCGCATACCACTGGGTGCCCGCCGGCTTGTCACCTGGATACCCCGAGATGTTGGCGTGGACGCCATCGAGACTTGGCCAGTTGCCAAATCCGAACCAGCCAGTCCTGTCGCCAAGCGACTCGCCCAGGACGATGGCGCCGTAGTCGTACTCGCCATCGCCATCGGTAGCCCAGCCCACCACGGACCAGAAGTTGGAGGTCGTCGCCGAACCGAACGGAAGCGTCCCTCCATTTCGGCCGGGCATGACGACGATCTTCTGTACCCATCCGTCACGACCGGGGACTCCGCTGTTCTTGATGTAGACGACGTGACCGGCGGTCACCAACAGCCTCGGCCCCACGAACCATCCGGTTCCGATCCACACCGAGTTGTCCGCCGCAGTGATTCGCAGAGAGGCATGGGCACGCCACGGGTAGGCGGCAGTGTTGGTGATCTGAAACCGATCATCGGCGCCGTGAACCGTCTCGGCCCGGGCGTCGGGCGGTCCAAACGACGCCTCGCCGATGTCGGGTAGCTGTGTGGTCTCGTCAGGGATCGACAACACCTCCCCAACCGACTCCGGCGAGAAGTCACTGTGAGTTTGGGGTGTCGGGGGCCGATAGCCCTCGATCTTCTCGAACCCGCTGCGCGGAGTCTTCTCGACCTGATCGTCCTCGCCGGTCGAAATCTCGTCGGAAATCGACTCCTCCCCCACGTCGAAGCTGGATACCGGTGTGTCCTTGTCGACGACCTCATTACCGTCGGGCATGACAGCCCTCCTTCCTCGATGCCTATGCAGGCTCGATGTCGAATTGCTCCTCGAGGGCGAACTCCCCTGTCGCGATGACCCTCGTCGGAACGTTCTGCGCCCCATCCCGGCTCGGGATCTCAAGCGAGCGTGGTATGCGATCACCGGCCTTCAGCTCGTCGCGAGGCACCTTCCTCGTGACATAGACCGCGACGGCGAGGTCGACCGGGCTATCAATGCCATCGGTAACCGGGACGACTCCTATCCCGGTCACATTCGGGTATCGGGCAAGCTCTTCTTCGTACAACTCGATTGCGCGCTGGACATGATTGCGGCTGGCCATCACACCACCTCGATGTCGAGCAATTCGAGAACATGGGTAATCCGATTGAAGACGCTCCCCGAGGTAGCCCCAGCAAAGTGGAGACCGACAACCTTGTCGTTGTTGTTCAAGATCACCGAGCCGCTGTCACCACCGGCGCTGTAGCGGGTGCATAGGACCTGGTCTCTGAATCCGACCCGTGCTCGGCCCGAGCCCGACGGCCGGTGGTATTTGAGGGCAAGGCGTAGGTGAACGTCGGCTATGACACCGGTGGTGTAATCAGTGGTCCGGCCCACCTTCTTGATGTGCATGCCCCTGCGCACCGTCTTGCTCACACCGGCCGGAGCGATGTCGAGGATGCGCAGTTTCGGGCCGGCCCAGGTGCGCCGGCGAATCTTGGCAATGGCGGCATCGACCAGATTCGGGAAGCTCGTTTCGGTGAACTCGAATGGCACGAAATCGGTGAGGCGCGCGAATGAGTCCCCGTTAGACCTGCCCCCGTCGAGCGAGCCGGGCTGGAGGATCCCGTCGCCCGGCGCCGCCCTACCTTCGTTGGCGAGGACATGGGCGTTGCTCAACACGTAGAGGCCGGTCGAGTCCCCATTCCTTCGGACCAGGCAGCCGAAGGTCCCCACTGTGACCGCGGCGTGGCCGAGACCGGATCCCGGCATCGCGGGCCGGACCCGCTCGGTGAACAGCTCGGGGACAACTCGGCCCAATTCGATGACATCGGTGATTCGCTCCCCGACACCGGGTACGACCACGACTTTGGGCACCGGGTTAGCGACCTTCGCCTTTGGCTTCTTCTTCTCGACATAGACCCGCAGGGCCAACTCGCCCGTGGGCTCGCCATGGGTGAGCTTGTCTCCGATGCCCAAACCCTGGACACCTGAGCCGTGGACCCAGTCACGCGAACGGGAACGGACCGATTCGGCCTCATCGGCCAGACCGGCGTCCGCCGCTTCCAGCGAGAAATCACTCCCGACTCGGCGAAGCCCTCTGCGGCCCTCGGTGACTACCTCGAGCGCCAACTCGAGGTCCTTCTCATTGCCGGCGCGTCCCACCCAGATGTGAGTATCGATCGGCCAACGAAATGTCAACCGGGGAAGACCCCCAGGCCTCAGCCCGAGATCTTCTTCTCTGCCTGGCGAGCCTCCTCGGCTGCATTGTCCGCTGCCGACCGGGCCTGTTTGGCCCTACGTCTCGCCTCGGCGAGAGCCTGCTTGGCAGTCTCGACTTGTGATTCGGCGTCGGTGGCTTCGATCTCGAGCGCTCCGGCGCGCTCACGTGCTTGTTCTGCGACCCGAGCATCTTCTTCGGCGGGATCTGGCTCCGGAAGAGGGGGCAGCTCGATCTCACCCCAACCGCCCCCGGACGGCTCCAGCTCCCGGACCAAGGTGCCGGCGGCGAGATCTGTCTCACCTTTGGCATCAGTGGCGACCGCCAACAACGTCCGATTGACGCGGTCCCGGGTCTGGAGGGATCCTTTGTCCAACTCGGTCATGGCGGCATCGGTCAGGGCTGCTACCGCCTGGCGGCGCGTCACCGATGCCTCCTCGACCGCCTGTCTCGATCCCGCATGCCGCAACATCTTGTGGCTATCGACAAGCTTGCTGACCAGCTCGGGATGGCTCCGTGCCGCCCGGTTCAGAGCCCAGGCCGCTATTGAGGGCTTGCGCAGCCTGGCTACTCGCTTCGCCTGATCGGAATCACCCTCTGCTTTGAGTCGTTCTGCCAGCCCATCTCGAGCTGGGGTGAACTGGGCGAGAGGGAGGATGTAGAGGTCGGCCACCTCGGCGAGGCTGTCGTCTCCTGGCATCACCCTCATGATCGCGCCCCGCCATGGACCTTGCACGCAAAGGGTGTGTCGCCGGGTAAGGTCATGCGAACGGGCGGAGGGTCTGGGCCATGGTTGTCGCATTCCAATTCGCCCCGATGCACGCATGAGCAAATGGGAGGCAAGATGAAACGGCGACGACGCTGGTGGCTGGCTGGGGCGGCGGGAGTTGTGGCGGCTGTCTCGCTACTGATGGTCCCCGCCTTCGGAGATGCTCCCGTAATCGAAGAACTCGGCGTTTTGCGCCTCCACCTCGACTCGGACGGCGATCGAGTCACTTTCGTGCCGACTGTTGGATCCAATCAGATCCAGACGCTGACCGCAGGAACCAACTGCAAACTCACGTCCGCCGGCGCCTCATTGGTCAGCTTCGCCGCGTCGGGCACACCAGCCAACAAGAACCCCTTCCCCGGCTTGGTGGGTCACCGAATTGGTGTCGGCCAGACCGGTGAGGGGACCGGAGAGCCCTGCGCCCGGATCAACAAGGACAAGGCTCAGGCCTTGACCCTCAGTCTGACCGGTGCACTCGACGGCAGGGCAGTTGACTACGCCGAGATCGATCTGGGTTTCAAGTTCAACGGGGAAGCGACCCTCGAGCTACGACGTGGCACCTCGGTAGTGGGCACTGTCCCCGTGCCTTGCAGCGGTGCCTCGGACTGTGGGCCGGACTCGGGTGGCAGTGACAATGAGCGAGTGATCCTCTGGCTGGACCCCGCCGACGATCCGGGAACCGGGACCTGGCAGGCCTTTCCGATAGACGAGCCATTCGACACCATCGTCATCAAGCCGAGCGCCAACGTGCCGCCGGCCAAAGGCGTCGTCTCGCTGGAGGGCGGATTCAACGGCTCACTTCCCGGGCCCAAGGGCGTCGCACTCGGGACCGACGACAGCCTGTTCCGTGTGGTCGACGCCTTCGATGGCGAGATCGCCTGCACCGAGAACGAGCTCTTGATCGACGGCGAGGACGCAACGTTCAGCGTTACCCGAGGCTTCGACACCAACGGCGAATGCAAAGGTCCCACGGACGGGCTCTTGTTCACCTTCGACGCAGGGACAGAAGGGGATGAGCTTTTTGTCGACTTCATCACCGAGCCGGTCGACGAGAACGCCGACACCGTCGCTCAGTTCCTCGAGGTGATCACGTGGCAATTCGACAGTCCGCCCGACGTTCCCGGGGGAGATGAC
>JBEVIF010000227.1:0-5172 GCA_040510795.1 Acidimicrobiia bacterium | reverse complement strand
TTCATCGTGCCGGGGTCGACATTGATGTAGGGGTCGAGCTTCTGGTTCACCACGCGGAGGCCACGCGACTTGAGGAGACGCCCTAGTGAGGAGGCGGCGATCCCCTTGCCCAGGCTGGAGACGACGCCGCCCGTGACGAACACGAACTTGGTGGGAGTCGGTGGGCCGTCGGTCTCCTCAGAGGGGTGTTGGGTGGTGGATTCTGAGGTGAAAAGTGGCCCGTCCATGACGGGATGCCAATGTAGCACCGATCAGGCTCCGGGCCAGCATCATCGAAAACGGGCACCCTCGAGGAGCTCGGCGGCGGCCTCGCGGCCGTGGTCACTCTCGGGAAGTCCGGCCAGCATCCGGGACAACTCCGTGAGCCGATCTTCCCCATCGACTTTTCGCACGGATGCCTTGGGTCCTTCACGCTCGATCACGAAGTGATCCTCGGCGTGGGCTGCTACCTGTGGGAGATGGGTGACGCAGAGCACCTGGCAGGTCCGGGCCAGGTCGGCGAGCTTCCGACCGAGGGCCAAAGCGGTGGCTCCCCCGACACCGGCGTCGATCTCATCGAACACCATGGTGCCGGCGCCCCCAGCACGGGTGGCAAGTCGAAGGGCCAGCATCAATCGCGACAACTCGCCTCCGGAAGCAACGTCCTGGATACGCCCTGAGGCCAGTCGTTCGTCCGAGGCGAACAAGATCTCGACCTTGTCGATGCCGGTGGGACCCGGCTCGACGGGCTCGGTCTTGATAGTGACGGAGGCCGCCGGGAGTCCGAGGGCGGCCAGGTGGGTGCGAGCTTGCTCCTCGATCTCAGCGGCCACGTGAATCCGGGCCGTGCTCAACTCGGCTCCGATCCCGGCCAACTCGGCATTCGACCGTTGCAGCAGGTCGTCGATCGTCGATGCCTTTTGGATCAGCTGCTCTAGCTCCGATGCCCGGCGGGCGGCACCGGCGCCGAATTCGAGGACATCGTCCAGAGTCCGGCCGTATTTCCGTTTCAGCTCGCCCAGAGTGGTGAGCCGCTGCTCGACCGTCTCCAGGGCTGCAGGGTCTTCGAATGCACTGTCGGCCACGCCGCGCAGGTCGCGGAGCAGATCGTGGGCGACTGCGTCCAGGCCTTCTGCCGCACTCATCGGATCTGCCATCTCCGGATCGAAGACCACCAGCTTTCTAAGTCGGGAAACGACTTCACCGGAGCTCTCGGCCAGCCGCTCCAGTTCGTCGGTCGCAGCCGTCAGATTCTCCCGCACCGCCTCCGCGTTCTTGAGCCTCGCCGCCATCGACTCGAAACGGAGGTCGTCACCGCTCTCGAGCCCGGCACCGGCGATCTCGTTTGCCTGGTAGCGGAGCAGATCGAGTTCGCGTTCCAGGGCCGTCCGATCACCTCCAAGACGACGCTGGTCCTCGACCGCGGATCGATACCTTGCCCAGGCATCGACATACCGGTCCCTCGTCTTCAACCCTTCCGCGCCCAACATGGCGTCAACGAGAGCGAGGACGGTCTGGCTTCGCTGGAGAAGGAGTCGGTCGTGTTGGCCGACGATCTCCACCAAACCGCCGACTTTCTCCTCGAGAACGGCCGAGGCGGCGAGGGTCCCATCGAGATATGCGCGGCTTCTGGCGTCGCGGGGCACCACGCGGGTGACACCGATTTCCCCGTCGTCGCCGCCAAACAAGCCTTCGGCAACGGCCTCGTCATCGAAGGGCCCAACCGCACTCGTCTTCGCCTTTTCCCCTGTCAGGAGGCGTAGCGCGCCGAGGAGCATGGTCTTTCCTGCCCCGGTCTCACCTGTGATGACGGTGAAGCCCGGCCCGGGGTCTATGGATGCGTCCTCGAGCACTCCGAGGTTCGCCACCCGCAGGTGGTGGATCATCGGTCGAGACCGAACTTGTCGGTGATCAGCCTGGGGAATGACCGCGGGCGGAATCGGGCGAATCGCACCGGGCGCTCACCCTGCTCGATCTCGACAGTCCGGCCTGCGCCGAGATGGCCCATGTCGATCTTGTCCACAGTCACCTTCACCGGGCGGTCCTTGCCAACGACGATCGACAGCCGACTGCTCGCCGCGATGACGAGCGTGCGGTCGAAAAGAGAATGCGCCGCGACCGGGGTGAGGATCAGGGCACTGAGGACCGGGTCGACGAGGGGGCCCCGGGCTGAGAACGAGTACGCGGTCGATCCAGTAGGCGTGGCCACTATGAGCCCATCGGCGCGATACGTGAGGAAATGCTCGTCATCGACGGCGACATCGAGGTGAATGAGGCGCTGGCTGTCGACCTTCTCCACTACGACATCGTTGACGCCCGTAGCCGAGGCTCCTTCCACCGTCGCCTTGACGGTCATCCGCTCCGAGACCTCGTAGTCACCGCCGAGCAGTCGGGTAATCACCTGGTCCAGGTCGTCCGGCTCCGCCTCCGCCAGGAACCCCATCGTGCCGAGGTTGAATCCGAGCACGGGAACATCGTGGGCGAGGGCCCGCTGGGCCGCCGCCAGCACGGTCCCGTCGCCTCCCACGGCCAGGATGAGGTCTGGTTTCCCCCCATCGTCCTCGACCACCTTGCCCCCCGCCGAGGCAATCGCCACCCTCAGCTTCTCGGCGAAGGCACGCGCATTCTCCGGCCCATGCCGTACCTCGAGGGCAAACTTCATTCAGGCACCTCCAGGGCGATCCCTTCATCGCCTTTGCGAAGCCAGAGTAGGTACTCGACGTTGCCGTCTCGTCCTTCGATCGGGGAGCGAATGATGCCGCGGGCACCCATTCCGGCTTTCCCGAGGCACTCGATCACTTTGCGAACGGCTTGATCCCGCACTTCGTGGTCGCGGATGACCCCGCCGTGACCCACCTTGCCTTTGCCTGCCTCGAACTGGGGTTTCACCAGAAGGACGAAGTCCGCACCATCGGCGGCCGCCTCATCGAGCTTTTCGGCGACTGCGCAGAGCGAGATGAATGAGAGATCGGCGACGATGAGCGGATAAGGGCCGTCTAGTTGGGCGACATCGACCAGACGAAAGTTGGTCCGCTCTACTGAGACGACTCGCTGGTCCTTCCGAAGGCGCTCGTGGAGCTGAGCCCGCCCGACGTCGAGAGCGGTCACCGATCGCGCACCCCGCTCCAGGGCAACCTCGGTAAACCCACCGGTCGAGGCCCCGATGTCGAGGACTACTTTGCCGGTCGGGTCGACCGGGAAGGCATCGAGGGCGGCGAGCAGCTTCAGCGCGCCGCGAGACACCCACTTTCTGTCGTCGCCCACCAATGAGATCGGGGTGTCCGCGGAGACGAGAGAAGCCGGCTTTGGGGTAGGCATGCCACCTACCAGGACCTTCGACTCCGTGATCAGCCTCTGTGCCTCGGTGCGGCTACCGGCGAGCTCGCGCCGGACGATCTCGGCGTCGAGACGCCTTCTGGTCAGGACGGCTCCGATTCCTCGAGGAGTGAACCGAGGAGGTTGGCGAGCTCAGCGGCCGGTTCGGGCAAATCGGCGGGGTCGAGCTCCTCGAGACGGGCGAGCGCGGCTTCCAGTTTCTCGACTTGCTCCTGCGTGATTTCCATCTCCGGATTATCGCCTAATTGCACGGGCGACCACCAGATCCTCGATCCTCACGCCGCGCTCTCGTCGACGCGAAGGACTGCCAGGAGCACCCTCATCAGGAGGATCATCGCCAAGGCGAGGCCGATCCAGCCGAGGACCTCGTACAGGTCGACACCGATCGCTGCGAACCTCGGGCCGCCTTCGGTTCTCAGCAGCAAGACAGAGACAACGCCCACTCCGATGCTGAGAAGGGTCAGGACGACACGGTTGACCAGGCGCTCGAGCACGCGGACCTCGTGGGCGTCCGTGAAGAGCCTCAACCGGGTCGTCAGGCGGCCGTGCTCGAGAAGCGTTGCGATTCGATCCATGTGACGCGGGGCGCGACTGAGGAGTGGGCCAAGCTGAGCCCACTCCTGCTGAACCAACTCGGATACCGATCCGGGCAGCATCCGCTCTCGAAACTCGGCGCCTCCAACGTCTGCGATCACATCGATCAGCGGGAAGCCGGGCGACAGTTGCTCCACCGTCCCGGCGAGAGTCGCCAGGGCACGGAACATCGTTGTGGTCGACCGCGGAAGCTTCATCTGGAGCTTGTTCGTCAGTGCGAGCAAATCTGTGAGAGCGTCCGGGGACGGAAGTCCGGAGCTGACATCGGCGGCCAGAAACTGGGAGAGGGCCCTTTCGATCTCATCCGGATCCCGGGTCGGGCTGACCGCGCCTATCGAGACCATGGCTTCGTGGAGCAACGACGGCTGCTGCAGCTTGATGGCGACCAACATCTGAAACACCGAAGCTCGCTCGAAGGTGTCCAGACGCCCAGCAATGCCGAAATCGATGAGACCGAGGTCGCCGCTATCGAGAACCAAGACGTTGCCTGGATGGGGGTCGCCATGGAATCTCTCCCCCTTGAGCATGGCTTGGACCTGAGAGATGCAGAGGGCATCCGCGAGCAACCGCCCGCGAGCAGGCTCCATCCCGGAAGTCTGGGACGAAAGGGGGACGCCGGGCAACCTCTCCATCACGAGCATTCGCTCGGATGTCAAGGAGTTGATGATCTGGGGGGCGACTACCCGAGGTTGACGGTCCATCGCCGCGCCCGCTTCGATGGCGTGACGGGCCTCGACGTGGAAATCCAGCTCACCATGAAGGACATCTGAGAATTCGTCGACAAGTGAGGTGACCTGGTATTGGGCCCCCCAGGTCGTGCGCCGTTCCGCCGTCCTGGCCAGCCACCGGGCAATAGCCAGATCTCGTTCCACCTGCTCTATCAGACCGGGCCGCCTCACTTTCACCACCACGGCACGCCCATCGAGGAGCTTTGCTGCGTGAGCCTGGGCGATCGAGGCCGACCCCAGGGGATTCCAGTCGACCTCCGAGAACACCTCTTCGATCCCTAAACCGGTTTCCTCCCGAATCACCTGTGCCACTTGATCCTCGGGCAAGGGCGCGGCCGAGCCATGAAGACGCCCTAGCTCTGCCATCGCGGCTGGAGGGAGGAGATCCGGTCGCGTCGCCAGGAGCTGGCCCAACTTGATGAACACTCCACCCGATTCCTCGAGGGCAACGCGGACCCGGCGAGCGAGCTCCTCGGGGCTGCGCGTCGAGACCTCACCCCGACGCAAACCGACCAATGGGGCGAGGCCGTTACGG
>JBEVIF010000226.1:0-3274 GCA_040510795.1 Acidimicrobiia bacterium | reverse complement strand
CAACCCCTCGTCGCAAGCTCTGGTGTTTCCCCAGTGGCTTCGAGAGTACGATCGTCCCTGGTTCAGATATGACCTGATCGCTGGGGCGTCGGTGGCCGCGCTCGTAGTCCCCAAGGCTCTCGGGTATGCCGGGATCGTGGGGGTTCCCATCGAATACGGGCTCTATGCCGCGGCGGCAGGTGCCTTGATCTATGCGCTGTTCGGCTCGTCCAGACAGATCTCGACCGGGCCGAGCTCGGCGCTGGCCGCCGTGGCCGGTGGTGCCGCTGTACTCCTGGGCTTGACAGACAGCGCTGCACTACCGCTCGTGAGTTGGGTGACGGTGCTCGCCGGGTTGCTCTTCGTGCTGCTGGCGTTGTTGAGGATGGGTTGGATGTCCCAGTTCCTCTCGAGGGCGGTCGTCAAGGGCTTCTTGTTCGGGGCGGCTTTGGAAGTGACCGTGGGAGAGCTACCCAAACTGACCGGGACTACGGCCGAGGGAACCAACACATGGCGCGAGTTCGGGAGCTGGATCAGATCCCTCGGTGACACCGACCTGACGACTCTCGTGGTGGGAGTACTTTCGATCGGGGTGATCCTGGGTCTTCGTTTCTGGGCTCGCCGAGTACCCGGAGCCCTGGTGCTCGTGGTCTTGGGGATACTGGCGACACGTCTGCTCGGCCTCGAAATCGCGCTGGTCGGCGATGTCCCGAGTGGCCTGCCATCGCTCGTCCTGCCTGACATCGCCTATCTCACCGCAAATCTCTCGGTCATCGTCCCGGCCGCGGTCGGCGTTGTGCTCATCGGATTCTCACAGTCGGCGGGTGACGCCCGTGAGTTCGCCTCGAAGCACGGTTATCGGGTCGACATCAATCGGGAGTCCGTCGCTCAGGGCCTGGCCAACATCGGTTCCGGGATGGTCCAGGGAATACCGGTTGCCACCAGCCTCTCGGCCAGCTCGCTCAATGACCAGTCGGGCGCCAAGACTCAGATGTCCTCGTTTGTCACGGGGCTCTTCGTCGTCCTGACGATGCTGTTCCTGGCTCCGCTGTTCTCAGACTTGCCCAAAGCCGTGTTGGCGGCGGTGATCATCGATGCCGTTGTGTTCGGGATGATCGACCTGCCGGCCATCCGTCGTCTGTTTCGTGTGCAACGATTCGACTTCTGGATCGCCGTCGCCGCCATCGTCGGTGTGCTGACCTTCGGAGTGCTGGCGGGAGTGGTCATTGGAATCGTGCTCTCGCTGGTCTGGCTCGTCTACGTCTCGACACGTCCCAATATCGTCGAGTTGGGGAATCAGCCCGGCACCCAGGTATTCGGAGATCTGGCCAGCTATCCGGAGGGCATCACATTCCCGGGTCTGTTGGTAGTTCGCTTCGATGGCGGCCTCTTCTTCGCCAGTGCGGACGCTCTACAAGACCAGCTGAGGGAGGTCTTGCTCGACCGGGAACCTCCGATCCGCACTGTCATCATCGATTGCGGCAGCGTGAACTTCATCGACTCCCAGGGCGCCGAGAAGCTCCGGGAGCTCCACGAGATCGCCGCCAAGCAAGGCGTGGCCCTTCACCTGTCAAATCTCAAGGCAGATGTGAGGGAGGTCTTGGCGACCGATGGCTTGTTGGAGCTCTACGGAACCGGGCGAGTGCACGCCAAGACCTATCTGGCCGTCCAGGCCCACCTCGATGAAGCCGCTCCGACCAGGGCGGCGGAGCCGGATGCCTAGGCGCTGAATCGCTCCCGGAGCAGACCGTGGCGCAGCCCTCGATCGCTCACCGTGAGAGTCTCCTGACCGAGCTTTCCCATCACAGTGCGGACGATGCAGCACCCAGCCAGGATCACGTCGGCGCGTTTGGGTTGGAGCCCCACGATCGAACGGCGGGCCTCGGCGTCCTTTGTCCTGTACATCTCGATCTGGCGGTCGATCTCGGCACGGTCCAGAATCGTGCCCTGGACCACGTCGGGGTCATAGGTGGCCAACCGGTGATAGACCGCAGTGATGTTGGTCACCGCGCCGCCCATGGCCACCAGTGCTTCGGGCGGAGGACGGCCGTCGATAGCGGAGAGATCCTCGGCGATCGCCTCGAGTGCCGAGGCGAGCACATCCGGCTCGACGACATCGTCTAGACCGAAGGTCTCGGTGTACCGCACGGCGCCCACCGGGACACTGAAACGCTCCACCACGTCGTCACCCTCCCCAAACGTGAACTGAGAGCTTCCCCCACCGGTGTCGAACACGACCAGCGAGCCACGATCCAGTCCGAGCTCGGCCTTTACTGCGAGGTAGGCGAGACGAGCCTCTTCCTCACCGGAGATGGCATCGACGGTGAACCCGGATCGTTTCCGGATGTGGTCGATCACCTCGTCACGATTGGAGGCGGTGCGCAGGGCGGCGGTCCCCACCAAGGCGATGGCCCTGGCCCTGTTCTGCCTGGCCTCATCCACCATCTCAGCGATCGCTTGTCCGGTGCGCTCCATTGCCACGTCGGATATCGGGCCGTTCGGCGTCTGGCCCTCCCCGAGACGGGTCAGCTCGGCCCGGTCGACGACCGTTCTCCATTTCCCGTCGGCGGTTTGCTCGGCCACATGGAACTTGACCGAGTTGGTGCCGACGTCGATGACCGCGTACCGCGCTGCCTGGTCGGCGAGGATGGCTGTCATCGCCCGGACAAAGTTGTGGTTGACCAGCGACTGCATCCCTGCGGCGTTTACGGCCGCAATCACCTTGTCCGGATCTTCTGCCTCGATGGCGATGGTTCGCATGGGGACACCGTCCACCAGCAGCTCGGTCACCTCAGCCATGCAACCGTCCAGCGTGTAGCGCACCCGTCGCTTGTGGATAGGCACCGGGCTCACCTCGGGGTGTGGCGCCACCACCTCGGTGAGGAACTGTTCGAGCGTGTATGTGTCGCGGTCGAGGGGTGATGGGTCGATCTCCAGCATCGCAAGGACCGTCGACACATCCGCTGCGGAAAGCGGGAAGCCCTCTTTCATGACCGGAACCCATTGCTCCAGGCCCTCCGGGCTCACGGCCTGAAGGACCTTCACGTCCATGAGCCCGTCGCGGATCTTGACGATCGGACCCGACCCGGTGCGCAAATACACCTCGTCGGACTCCTGGACCGCTGTTGGTTCGAGGGCAGCGAAAACCTCTTCGGCAGTCCCGAAATCCGAGCCGAACGTGCGCCACTCCCAGCGGGGGACGATTGTCGTCATGCGCAGGTCAGTCCGATCTGGTTGGATGCGGGACCCACCCGACCCTAGACGAACTCGAGGAGAGAATGACCACCAAAGTGAG
>JBEVIF010000225.1:0-4210 GCA_040510795.1 Acidimicrobiia bacterium | reverse complement strand
TTTCAATTGAGCGTGGAGGGGCTCTCAACTGAGTTCCCACCATTGCGAACCCTGACCTCTTCCAAGGGCAATCTCCCCATCAGGGACCTCACGCTGGTTGGGCGTCAACTCGAGAAGGATTCTGTTCTCGTGGCCCTGGCGGAGTCGAGGCTGGTGACCCTCACCGGGCCGGGTGGTGTTGGGAAGACGACACTGGCATTGAAGGTGGCCGAAGAGCTCGCCTCCAGCTTCGAGGACGGCGTGTGGTTCGTCGAGGTCTCGAGGGTGGCGGACGACAACCTCCTGGCGGCGGCCGTTGCCCGCCAGCTCCACATCACAGAGAGCCCGCTGCAATCGATCACCGACACGCTGATCTCCCGGCTGGCCAAAGCCCACTCGTTGTTGATCCTCGACGGGTGTGAGCACCTGATCGACGCAGTGGCCAAGCTCACCGACCAGCTGCTCCAGGGCACCGAGACATTGAAAATCCTGGCCACCACGCGGGAGTGGCTGTCGATCAGGGAGGAGCACCTGGTCCAGATCTCGCCGCTGGCGGTTCCGGGCCCCGACATCCGGTCTCTGGATGGAATCGCCTCGTTCCACTCGGTCGAGCTCTTCGTGAACCGGGCACGCCTGGTGAATCCGAACTTCGAACTGAGCCTGGCCAATGCGGCGCAGGTCGCGGAGGTCTGCCGGCGACTGGACGGAATCCCCCTCGCCATCGAACTGGCGGCGGCGCGGCTGAAGGTGTTGTCAGTGGGACAGCTCGTCGAACGGCTCGATCAGCAGTTCGCCCTCCTTGCCGGGACGGCTCGAGACCTGCCACCTCATCAGCAGACACTCGAGACCACTCTCGACTGGAGCTATGACTTCCTCGGGGGTGCGGAACGCGCGTTGTTCACGCGGCTTTCGGTGTTCAACGGTGGCTTCACTCTGGAAGCCGCCGAGAGCGTCTGCTCTGGAGGCCTCGTGGCTCGGGAGCATGTGATGAACCTGCTCGGGCGACTGGTCGAGACATCTCTCGTCATGGCAACGGAGACCGACCCGATCCGCTACCGCCTCCTCGAGCCGATCAGCCACTACGCCCGAATGAGGCTGGACGAGGCCGCCGAGCTCTCGACGCTCCGTGACCGGCATGCCGAGTTCTTCCTGGCGATGGCGGAGGAAGGTGACAGCGAGATCCTCGACAACGAGCAGAACGTGTGGGCCGACCGTCTCGAGCGCGACCGTTACAACCTGCGCGCGGCCCTCACCTGGCTGCACGAATCGGGCCGGGCTCAGGACGCGATGGCCATGGCCGGTGCCCTGCGCTGGTTCTGGGTCATGAAACGGGAGGTCAGCGACGGCACGGAATGGCTCGAGCGCACGCTCGCTCATCGGGAAGGCGTCGATCCATCGATAGTCGCCCGTGCGCTGAATGGCGCCGGGCTCCTGGCCAGTCGCCGGCTCGCGTTCGACGAGTCATACGCCGCCCTAACCGAGGCAATGGAGATCTACCGTCAGCTCGGGGATCGAAATGGCGAGGCGCGCCAGGCTTATCAGCTCATGGCAACGGCATGGCTACGTGACGACCTGGAAGAGGCGAAGCGCCTTGCCCCTGAAGCCGAGCAAATCAACCGGGAGGTCGGTGACACATGGATGCTGGCCTGGACCCTCGCCGTCTGGGCAACCATGGCGCGCCTTCAAGGAGATCTGGAAGAGGCACGGGAGAAGATGATCGAGAGCCATGGACTGTTTCTCGCTCATTCCGGAGTCCTCGACGTGGGGTGGTCGGCGCTCAGGCTTGGCGCCGTGGCCCGCGACGAAGGCAACTACAACGAGGCCACAGACAGATACACCGAGGGTCGTGACCTCCTCGTCATCGCCGGCGACTCATTGGGGGTGGCTCATGCGGACGCCGGGTTGGGGGCGATGGCCTGGCTCGCCGGCGACCACGACTACGCGTTGGAGCTGTTCAAGTCGGTACTCGAGGGATTCAGCCTCTATGAGGAGACGGCCAACAACCTCTTCGAGATGAAAACGATGATCCAATCGAACCCGACGACAGCCGAGCTACAGAGAGTCGTGGAGCAGAACCGGAACCGGGCCATGGTCGTCAATGACAGAGCCGGTGCGAGAGCTGCCCTCGGGGAGTATCTGTACCACATGGGCAAGACTGCACACCGGCAGGGCCAGTTCGAACGGGCCCAGGATGCCCTGGTCGAGAGCCTGGTGCTGTCCGATGGCGCCGAGGACATGCCAGGTGTGGCCATAGCCATCGCATCGCTCGCCGTCGGTGCCCATGCCCAGCGCCGCGACGTGGTCGCCGCCCGTCTCTTCGGGCTCGCCGACTTGGTCGCAAGCAAGCACCGCGTCGCAATCTGGCCGCCGCCGGAGGAACACGATTACGCCGCCCAGGTGGCGTCCACCCAGGAGAGTCTGGGCAGCCAGGAGTTCGCCCACGCCACGGTGGCGGGTGAATCTCTCACCATCGAGGATGCGATCGCCCTGGTGCACCGCGGGTCCTGACAACGAATCAGGTCTCGAGCCCATCTGCTCAGTAGTCGATGCCTCGTCTCGCCATGACTCCCTGGTCGAAGGCGTGCTTCACCTTCTTCATCTCGGTCACCGTGTCGGCCACCTCGATGAGGGCGGTGGGGGCATCACGGCCGGTCAGAATGAGATTCAGCCGGTTCGGACGATTGGCGATGGCGCCCAGCACGTCGTCGATGACGATCCAGCCCCAGTTGATGGGGTAGGTGACCTCGTCCAGGATCAGCAGGTCGTACTCATCAGAGCCGATTCTGGTCCTGGCGCTGAGCCACGCCTCACGGGCTATCGCCTCTGATTCGTCGATATCATCGGAGTCCCACGTGAACCCATCGCCCAGGGCCCACCAGTCGATCCCCAGCCTCCGGCCCACATCCTCCTCACCGACTTTCCACTCCCCCGACTTGAGGAACTGGACGACACCTACCTTCCAGCCGCGGGCTACTGCCCGCAGTGCGGTGCCGAAGGCGGCAGTCGATTTCCCCTTGCCATCGCCGGTGTTGACCAGGACCAGCGAGGGCAACCGCTTGTGCGCCGCCGGAGGTGACTCAGTCGGTGGGCTGGATTGATCGGTCACTCTGTCTCCGCGTGGGGATGACGGTCGGCCCGTCGCCATTGGTCACTACTCGGATCCCGGCACCGTAGCTGGGGATGAGTGTGCCTTCGGTCAGCACCTTCGAGGCACTCCCTTCGGCAGCCACTTGCCCCTTGTCGAGGAGGACGAGGCGATCGGCGAACCGGCCGGCCAAAGTCAGGTCGTGGAGTGCCGTGACCACGGTCAGCCTTTCGTGACGCCGCAGCTCATCGAGTATCTCGAGAACCTCCAGGGCATGACCGATGTCGAGGCTCGATGTCGGTTCGTCGAGCAGGAGAACTGGTGCCTCCTGAGCCAGGGCCCGGGCCAGGACAGCCCGCTGCGCCTCGCCCCCAGACAGGGTGGACAGGGGGCGATCGGACAGGTCGATCAAGTCGAGGCGCGAGATTGCCCGTCCAACAGACTCCAGGTCGTGGCTTCTCTCCGATCCCACGTAGCCGAGATGGGGGGTCCGCCCGAGGAGGACATAGTTGGCAACGGTCATCTCGTCTGGAAGCACCGGTCGTTGCGGCATCCAGGCAATGTCCGCTCCCGCCCGGCGCTCACGGCCGCCCAGATCGACAGACCCTCGGTGGGCGACGATGCCGACGGCTGCCTTGAGAAGCGTCGACTTCCCGGCGCCGTTGGGCCCGATCAAGCCCACCCATTCGCCATCGCCCACCGTGAGAGAGACCGGCCCGACAACGGTCACACCGCTGAACGAGACCACCACGTCCTGCCACGAGATCACGAGGAACCTCTCATCGAGCGGAGGACAAGCAGGAAGAACGGAGCGCCCAGAAAGGCAGTGACAACCCCGATGGGGAGCTCGGCTGGGGCCACCACGGTTCGCGCTCCGAGGTCGGCGAGGATGAGAAACGATGCGCCGTACACGAGGGAAAGCGGAATTATCACCCGATAGCTCCAGCCGGTGAGCAGCCGGATGGTGTGGGGCACAATGATCCCGACGAAGGCGATCAAGCCGCTGACACTGACGGCGGCTGCCGTGGCCAAGGTCGCTGCTAGGACGACCAGACGGCGCACCCTCATCACGTCCACGCCGAGGCCCGCAGCCTCTTCGTCGCCCAGGCCGAGGACATCGAGCAGGCGACGCATGAGGACAAGGAC
>JBEVIF010000224.1:0-4212 GCA_040510795.1 Acidimicrobiia bacterium | reverse complement strand
TGGCAGAGCCGGTGGCGGCCACCGCCGTTGCGGTGTGCTCCAACCGCTCCTCGGGCGCCGCTCGCCAGAAGAAGTGTCTGGCGTCGATACCTTCGGGCTCGGCGGTGCCTACTTCGTGGCGGACTGGTTGGCGCTGGTAGCGGCGGGTCAACTGGGCCACCTCGCCATCGAGCGTCGCCGAGAACAGCATGGTCTGACGGTTGGACGGCGTCAGGTCGAGCAAACGCCTCACCTCGGGGAGAAACCCCATGTCCGCCATCCGGTCGGCCTCGTCCACGACCACGGTCTCAACCTCGTCGAGCCGGACCCAGCCCCGGTCGATCAGATCTGCCAACCGTCCCGGGCAGGCGACGAGAACGTCCACTCCCCTGTTCAACTCCCTGCGCTGCCTCTCGTAGGAGACGCCCCCGTAGATGGTTCCGATCCAGCGCTGTCTTGCCTTCGCTAACGGCGCCAGGTCGTTCCGGATCTGTTCGGCCAGCTCGCGGGTGGGTGCCAGAACCAGTGCACGAGGGCGGCCAGGTTTGGCCTTGGCCACCGTGGTCAGGATGGGGACCCCAAAGGCGAGTGTCTTGCCCGAGCCAGTGGGGGCGCGGCCGCAGACATCCTTGCCGGCTAACGCATCTGGGATAGTGGCCGCTTGGATCGGGAAGGGATCGGTGATCCCGGCGCGGTTGAGGATGCCGAGAAGATCGGCGGGCACGCCAAGGTCGGCGAACGTAGACATCGAAATCGTTGCTCCTGGACTGTGTTGGCTCGCTCGAGCGTCGCCACAGCAGTGCAACGAAATCGAGAGATCGGTCGAGGCGACCGTTCTGGATCCGCCACGGAGCGCGTCAAGACGCTGCCTCGAACCGGTGGCGGTGTGGAGAGGTTACCAGATTGGCGACCCTGCTCAGGCGCGGTTGGCCGGACGACCCTCCTCGCGGAGCCGGACAGGGCCGGCCCGCTCGGGGTGAAGGCCCCGTTTGTCTGCGTAGAAGGCGCGAATGAGATCCATATCGGACGAGATGTCGCCGCTCGCCCGGATGGTGGGACCGAACCCGGCCCGCCGCGACGGATAGTCCGCAAAGCCAAGCACCATCGGGACGTTGGCCGCCTCAGCGATCCGATAGAACCCTGACTTCCAGTAGGGGACGGCCGCCCTGGTCCCTTCTGGTGTGATGAGGAGTGTCATCGGACCGGGTGCCTCCCGGATCTGGGCGACTACCTGCTCCACCACTCGAAAGCTGGCATCGCGCCGTACCGGGATGCCACCCAGGCGCCGCATCGCCCAACCCAGCGGCCAACGGAAGAGCCCGTGTTTGGCGATGAAGCGCGGTCGGATCCCCAGGGCGTAGGCGGCACCGAGAAAGACGATGAAATCCCAGTTCGACGTGTGCGGCGCTGCCGGGATCACCACCTTGGGGTCGGGGGGCGTCGTGCCCTCGAAGGTCCACCCCCGATAGCGGAGGATGGCGCTGAGAAGCCGTCTCATCGCTCCCAATGGTGCCAGGTCTCGTAGCGGGGCACACCTCGGCACAAGAGGAATGTCACACCCCGGTCGTACCCTCCGCTTCGGAGGTGAGTGACGGGATGGATGCGGCAATCAAATTGGATCACTCGGTATTGGCTGTGGAATCGGAGCACACGCTCCACGCCATGGTGGAGCTGCGAGCGCCCGAGGCACCGGCGGGGAAACGCCCACCACTGCGGCTGGCTCTCGTGATCGACCGTTCGGCGTCGATGGCGGGCGAGAAGCTCGACACGGTGAAGCGGAGTGCGACCTTTCTCCACGACCGAATGGGTAGCGAGGACTCGGTCGCAGTGGTGGCGTTCGACGACGAGGTGCGCCTGGTGGCATCGCTCGGGCCTGCCCGACCAGAGGTGCGGCAGGCTCTGGAGCAGATAGACGCTGGTGGGACGACCAACCTCTCGGGTGGCTGGTTCAAGGGGCTCGAGGAGCTACGGCGGGTGTCCGACGGGATCCGAAGAGTGGTGTTGCTGACCGACGGGCTCGCCAACGTCGGGATCAGTGATCCAGAGCGGCTTGCGGCCACGGCGCGCAGCGCTGCCGAGCTCGGGGTGACCACGACGACCATCGGCTACGGAGATGGGTTCCAGGAGGAGCTGCTGACCGCAATGGCCGATGCCGGCCGGGGCCGTGCCTACTACGCCGCGGGGCCGGACGAGGCACCTGGGATCTTCGCCAAGGAGTTCGAGGGCCTTGCCTCGATCCAGGCGCAGAACCTGTCGGTGGAGATACGTCCCGGCCCCGAGGTCGAGGGCGTTTCGGTGCTCAGCGACCTCCCGCCGATCGTGGTGGACGGTGGTATCCAGATCGAGTTGGGTGACATCTACGGCGGAGAGCTGCGGCGCCTCGTGTTCCGGCTCCACGTCCCCGCCATCGCCGAGCTGGGACCCAGGCTGCTCGGCGAGGCGGTGATCCGTTGGACCTCGATCGGCGCCAAGAGCGTCGAGATGGTCCAGAAGACGATCCCCATCGGGGTGAACCCGGTCACATCCTCCGAGGCCGGGGAGGTCGGTCCCGACCTGGACGTGACCGAAGAGGTGACCGTGCTCTCGGCTGTCCAGGCGCGGCGCGTGGCGCGTGATCAGGCCGACAGAGGCGACATCCGAGGGGCGTCGGCCGTCCTCCGTGAGAGCGCCGACCAATTGCTGGCCATGGCCCCGGGTTCGGCGCGAGCCGTCGAGCTTCGAGACGATGCGGCCGATCTCGAGAGGAGCGCCAATGCCATGGCGGTCTCATATGATTCCGCAGCCAGCAAGCACCTCCATTACCGAGCGCGGGAACGGGAGCGGTCGATGCCAACCTCACAGAGCCGGCAGGGTGAAACCAGGTGGGGGCGTGTGGCCCCAAGCGCCGCCGAGTCACCCACCAGCCGCTCCTATTGGGTGGTCGAAGACCGGCTGCTGGCCGGGGCCTACCCGTCCCACGTCGACGCCGAGGCCGGCGTCCGGCTCCTTCAGCAGCTCATCGATGCCGGTATCGATGCTGTCGTGGACCTGACCCAGAGGCTCGACCCCGCCTCGACCGACTCCCACCTACGGCCCTACGAGGACGACCTGGAGCGGCTCGCACCGAGTTCGGTCCTGGTACGGCACCCGATCCTCGACCTGAACATCCCCACAGAGGACGAAATGGTGGCGGCTCTCGACACGATCGACCGGCTGCTCGACGAGGGGCGGACGGTCTACGTCCACTGCTGGGGCGGGATCGGGCGCACCGGGACGATCGTCGGGAGCTGGCTGGTCCGCCACGGAGTGACGTCACCGGAGCAGGCGCTCGGTCTGCTCACCGAGCTGCGAGCCTCCGACCGCGGCGCCGGCCATCGGCGCTCACCCGAGACCTCCGAACAGCGTGCCTTCGTGCGCCGCTGGCGACCAGGCAGGTAGCACCACGCCGATGCCACCGACCGAAGAAGTCCACGACAGCCCGACCGGCTGGGTCAACCAGCACATCAAGAGCTACGTGGAGAGCGACGGGAGGCAAGGCCACCGGTGGCACGGAGCGGAAACCCTTTTGCTGACCACCCGCGGCAGGAAGACGGGCAAACTGCGACGGAGCGCACTGATCTATGGGCCGGATGGCGACAGCTACGTGATCGTCGCCTCGAAAGGCGGTTCGAAGACCCACCCCGCCTGGTATCTCAACCTGGTCGCTGATCCGGATGTCGAGGTCCAGATCGAGGCCGAGACATTCGCCGCTCGGGCGTCCACGGCCAGAGGCCCTCGGCGTGAACGGCTTTGGACGATGATGGCCGAGATCTGGCCCGACTACGAGAAATACCAGCGCCGCACCGAGCGGCAGATCCCGGTGGTCATCCTGGAAAGGGTCTGACGACCGGTTTGGCTCTTCTGCGGTCAGAGGCCAGCAGCAAACTCGGCGACCTGCTCCGAGGCGTTGGTCTCGATGGGATCGCCGTGACCTACCAACAACACTCCGAACTGGAGTCCAGCAAGTTTGCGAACCGACTCGTGGGCCTGATCGAGATCTTCGGTGAACGAGGGGTTTGGGCCTGCTACCACTCCCTCCTGGACCGAAAGGGCATCGCCCGCCACCAGCACCCCGACCGTGCTGTCGAGCACGCAGACGTGTCCCGGTGTATGTCCGGGGGTGGCGATGATCTCGAGGTTGAAGACCCGGTCTCCGTCGCCGACTGGTGTGAGTGGCCGGGGAGCAGTGATCGACCCGATGTCGTCGGCGCCGGC
>JBEVIF010000223.1:0-4459 GCA_040510795.1 Acidimicrobiia bacterium | reverse complement strand
TGCCCGGGTCGCTCATCGGAAGGTGGTGCTGACCGCGCGGACCGCTTCGTCCGCCGAACGTGAGGAGTGGTGGCCGAGGGTGGTGGCGTCCTATGGCGACTACGCCGTTTACCAGACGAGAACCGACCGGGAGATCCCGATCGTCACGCTCGAGCACCTGGGCTGAGGCCGCATAGGCTCACGTACATGTCGATCGCCGACCGTCTCGCCTCGTTCGGGGTCACCATCTTCAGCGAGATGACCGCCCTCGCCCTCGAGCACGACGCCATCAACCTCGGGCAGGGCTTTCCCAACTGGGAGGGGGCGGAGTTCGTGAAGGATGCCGCGGGTCGTTCGTTGGTCGAGGGCGGCAGCGACCAATATCCGCCGAGCCAGGGTGTGCCGGCGCTGCGACAGGCCAGTGCCGATCGGTATGGGCCGCTGCTGGGGAGGCAGGTCGATGCTGCCGGGGAGGTGACCATCACCTGCGGATGCACAGAAGCCCTCGCAGCATCGTTCCTCGGGCTCATCGACCCGGGCGATGAGGTGATCCTCATCGAACCTTTCTACGACGCCTATCCGGTGTTCGTCTCGATGACCGGTGCGGTACCGAGGTATTTGACCCTGAGGCCACCGGGCTTCGGCATCGACCTCGAGGAGCTTCGATCGACATTCTCCCCGAGGACCAGGGCGATCGTGGTCAACAACCCCCACAACCCAACCGGTCGAGCGTTCACCGACGAGGAGCTGGCGGTGATCGCCTCTCTTTGTGTCGAATACGACGTCATCGCCATCACCGACGAGGTCTACGAGGAGATGGTCTACGACGGCGATCACCGCAGGCTGGCCACATATGAGGGGATGTGGGAGCGAACCCTCACCCTTTCCTCGATCGGAAAGACGTTCTCGCTCACCGGATGGAAAGTGGGCTGGGGTATCGCCCCGCCGGCCCTGACCGCCGGGCTGCGCGCCGCCCATCAGTTCCTCACCTTCACCACCCCGACCCCGGTGCAACACGGGGCGGTGGCCGCGATGGGCGCACCGGTTGGTTTCTACGAGGATCTTCGCTCGGGTTATCTGAAGAAACGGGACCTTCTCGCCGATGGCCTCGATGCCGTCGGATTCCAGGTACACCGCCCGCAGGGGACGTATTTCATGATGGCCGGGTTCGACGGCTTCGGCTTCGATGACGACAGGGCTTTCTGCCGTCACATGGTCGAGACCGCACGAGTGGTGGCGATTCCGCCGAGTGTCTTCTATCACCGGCCTGAGGATGGGGCTTCTTTGGTCCGGTTCGCTTTCTGCAAGGACGAGGAGATACTCACCGAGGCCCTCGACCGTCTCAGCGGTCTCAAGTGATGATTTGTGCTCAGCCGGCGAAGGCGGGCATCACCTCGCGGGCGAACAGATCCAGGCTCGACAAGTCGTAGGCGGGGTCGGGGAAATAGATGATGGCGTAGGCCAGCCCTAGTGCCTCCCACTCCTTGAGATAGCCGATGACCTGGTCCGGGGTGCCGGAGGCGTACTTGTAGAGCTTCGCCTGCTCGGCCGCGCGATCCTCCGAGACGTACTGCTGCATCCGGCTCTCCAGGGCCCGGATCTTCTCCTGGGCACCTGCCTCGGTCTCGTCGCAGATGATGTTGAAGTTGGCCGACCTCGTGATCGAATCGAAGTCGCGGCCCATGTCTCGGCAGTGCCCGGCCAGGGCCTCGGATTTCTGGACGAAGAGCTCGGGTTTGATCCCGAAGTTGGTGTACTGGGCGTGCCGGGCCGCCACCCGTAGCGTCAGCTGCTCCCCGCCTCCGGCGACCCACAGCGGGATGTGTGGCGACTGGACAGGTTTGGGCTGACAGATCGCTCCCTCGAGCCGATAGTGCCTGCCGTCGTAGTCGACCACCTCCTCGGTCCACATGGCCTTCATGACCTCGACGCCTTCCTCCAGCATCTTGATCCGCGGGGCCGGATCCAGGAAGGGGTAGCCGTAGCCGTCGTGCTCGTGCTCGTACCAGCCGGCACCGATTCCCATCTCGAGACGGCCACCGGAGATCACGTCGATCGAGGCCGCCACCTTGGCCAGATAGGAGGGCGGGCGGTAGGTGTTGCAGGTGCACATCTGGCCGAGACGGACCGTATTTGTCACGGCCGCGAGTGATGCCATCAGCGTCCATGCCTCGTAGGTGGCCTCCTGCGTCGGGGCGGGAGTGGTGTGAAAGTGGTCGTAGACCCAGAGCGACTCGAACCCGGTCTCCTCGATCCGCTGGGCCACACCGGACATGGTCCGCCAATGCTCACTCTTGTCGATCCCGACCAGGTCGAGACGCCATCCCTGTGGGACGAATGCTCCGAATCGCATGAGGCGAGGCTAACGAAACCTGGTTGGACCTGGGTTTTCTGGGTTTACACTTCATCGCTCCCCGAGACACGCATGGAGTGATGACGGCATCCTTCTTCGATCCTGGCCCTGACCGTGACGCCTGCGGCGTCGGGTTCATCGCGGCCCGGGATCTCGCGCCGACCTTCCGGATGACACGTCTCGCCGTCGAGTGCCTGGTCAACCTGGACCACCGTGGGGCTCGGGCCGCAGATGGCACAGGTGACGGCGCTGGGCTCCTGACCCAGGTGCCCCATCGCCTGATCAACCGCGAGTTGGCCACCCACGGGCTCGAAGTGTCGCCGGCGCGTCTTGGAGTGGTGATGTGCTTCCTGTCGCCGACCGAGGCCGCGGCCTCACGATCGGTGGTCACCGAGGCGATCGAGGCGGAGGGGATGCACCTCTTGTTCTGGCGCTCCGTCCCCACCGACCCCTCGGTCCTCGGCGATCACGCCCGACTCGTCTTGCCCCTCATCGAGCAGGCCATCGTCACCAGCGAGACCGAAGGCGCCGATTTCGAGCGCGCCCTTTATCTGTCCCGGAAACGCATCGAGAGGGCGGATGTCCCGGGATTATCCATCCCGTCGGCTTCGAGCCGCACCGTGGTCTACAAGGGGCTGTTCACCGCCTCCAAGATCTCGGACTTCTACTGGGACCTGCGCGACCCCGATTTCGAGACGGCGTTCGCCATATTCCACCAGCGGTATTCGACCAACACCTTCCCCTCGTGGGACAATGCCCAGCCGTTCCGCACCCTCGCCCACAACGGTGAGATCAACACCATCCAGTCCAACCGATCGTGGATGCTGGCTAGGGAGAAGGCGGCGACGCCGGGGGTGTGGGGAGCCCGCCTACCCGATGTCTTCCCGTTCCTGCAGCCCGGCATCTCTGACTCGGGAAGCCTCGACAACGTGTTCGAGCTGCTCATGCAGAGCGGTCGCTCGCTTCCCCACGTCAAAGAGATGCTCATGCCGGCGGCCTGGGAGAACGTCCCTGACCTGGAGCCGGACCTGGCCTCGTTTTACGCCTATCACGCATTTCTCACCGAGCCGTGGGATGGTCCGGCCGCCATCGCGGCCACCGACGGGTCGTCTCTGCTGGCCGGCATGGATCGCAACGGTCTTCGCCCCGCCCGGTGGGCGGTGACGCCGGATGTGCTCTTGGTCGCGTCCGAGGCAGGTGTCTGCCCCGAGGAGGAGTCAAAAGCGACAGCTACGGGCCAACTCGGGCCTGGCGAGCTGATTCTCTTCGATGGGGAGACGGGCCAGGTGCTCCACACCGACGAAGTCAAGCGAGAGCTGGCCACGGCCCGGCCATACGGCGACTGGGTCAATACCGAGACCCTGCGGATTCAGGCGTCCTTCGACAGCTTGGCCGACAACCGTTTCGATGCTGCTGCCCTGAGCCGGGTGTTCGGCTACACCGCAGAGGAGCGTCGGCTCGTCATTGCGGACATGGCTCAGGGCGACAACCCGCTCGGCTCCATGGGTGATGACACTGGGCTCGCCGTTCTAGCCACAAGACCACGTCGTCTGACCCAGTTCTTCCACGAGCAGTTCGCCCAGGTGACCAACCCGCCCATGGACCCGATCCGGGAGAAGCTGGTCATGTCCCTCCGCATCCAGCTCGGGCGACGCGGTCCGCTTCTCGAGGACCGCCCGCAGCAAGCCCATCTCATCGAGCTGTCCAGCCCGATCCTGTCCGATGCCGAGCTGGAGTCGATCGTCCGCTCCGGGGACGCCCGCTTCTTCTCGCATTGGATCGCCACCACGTGGGCTGTGGCCGACGGGCCCGAGGGCATGGAGCGCCGGCTCGACGAGATCTGTGAGGAAGCCACCCAGGCGGTGAAGTTGGGGGCGACGATCATTGTGCTCTCCGATCGGGAGACGGAGGCCACCAGGGCGCCGATACCGATGCTCCTGGCTCTGGGAGCAGTCCATCATTGTCTGATCGACGAGGGGGTGCGGGGCTCGGTGTCGCTGGTGGTTGTGTCGGGGGAGCCACGGGACCCCCACGACCTGGCCTGCATGGTTGGGTTCGGAGCGTCGGCGGTGAACCCCTACCTCGCCATCGAGCACGCCCGCGACCTCGCCGCCTCGGGTGCAATCG
>JBEVIF010000222.1:0-6684 GCA_040510795.1 Acidimicrobiia bacterium | reverse complement strand
GAGCACATGCACTGCATCTGCGGGAAGCACCAGCCACACCGGCTCAGTGGTACGAGTGTGCCCAGTTATCAGCTCAGCCGCGACCAGGATGGTCACTGAAAGCCATCCCATCCAGATGGCCCAGCTCCTGGTGGCAGCCAGCATCAGGCCAAGTCCGGCCGTTCGAATAAGCGCGGCAACACCAACACTGCTCCCCAACGCGTCCCCCCAGATCGTGCCCGACCCAAGGGCCGGCACACCGAGGCCGGTGCTCGACATGGCGAACAGAGGGATCTGCAACAGCGAGAACCCGATTCCGACCCAGCCCACCGTTTGGATCACACGCGTCGTTTCAGGGCGGGCCTTCGGCTCGAGCTTGGCCGCGAAGACGAAGGCTCCAATCACGACCAACGATGCCAGATAGGAGGCCCATCTGGCGACACCGGCGGCGACCGCGGCGGTTCGACCCTGGGCGTCGCCAACCAGTGACGCGATCAGCGACTCGTCGACCGAGGCGCCCGGTTCGCCAACATGGAACACGAACGCCCCCGAGATCGGGTGTCCGTCGGCGGACACGGCCCGCCAGGTGGCAATGTAGGTCCCGTTCCTCAACCCCTCATCTAGTGCCCCTACGAGCCGAGCACCACCTTCTGTTGACTCAACCGACCCCGAATCGACTCGGGTCCCTGCTGTGTCGAAAACGCGGATCGCCCCGGCCGGAGCCGTCACCCTCTCGCTGAAGGTAACGGCCACACTTCCCGGCGAGGTCGGCACCGTCTCACCGTCCACGGGAGAAGTCTCTTCGAGCTGTGCGTGAGCGGCCGCCGGTAATGCAGCGATCGCAACCAAGCAGAAGACGGCGAACAGCGTCGCCGCAGCACGTCGAAGACTCATGCCGCGATGGGAACCCTTGCCGGACCGGAGCCGGTGCGCGTGCTCAACCGCCACAACAGCACGGCACCCGCCGCGTCCACGACGTGGACCAGTTCGTCAGTCCAACCGACCCGACCAGCCGCAGCGTCGGGTCGGCGGCGGTGTGCTCGAGGCGTCGTGATGGGTTCGACATGACCCGGGTGTGAACGACCGCACTTGTAGGTCTCTGGGAATCTGATGTGACGTTGTGCATTTGAAGCTGGTGAGGAAGAAATTCCGATTGGGCCGTACCCCACTACCTTTCAGCCACCTGTGGTGGTTCTTCCGCACGAGGCAGGAGAACCACCACAGGAATGGCCGTGTGTCAATGGGAGGCGTGTGTCCCTGCAGCGACCTCGCAGCCGTCTGGAGCAGCGGCCGGGATCGTGAGCGCCCCGGATGCGGGGGCTTCGAAGAACGTGGCTATGAGGATGGTATCCCCACCCGTGGGGTTGAACGCAGTGTGCACGTTGCCTCGGCCGGGATCGACGAAAGCGGTGCCACTCGCATAGGAACGCTCGACGCAGTCAGCAGCCTGGACGTAGACCAACTCGCCCTGAGCCACGTTGACCAGCACCGGGCCTGGGTGGGTGTGCCAGGGGAATTGCGCCCCTGGTTGCACGGTGATGCGAGCCACCACCGTCCGGGACGGCGTCAAGCTGTTGATGGCCTTGGTCGGGTTGTCGTCCAGCGCGTACCGGAACTGCAGATCGACATCGTCGGTGAAGACGCTCCGAGGCGACAGGATCTCGACAGTTATCGGTTGCTCCTGCGCCTGTGCGATGAGCGGCAACACCAGGGCTGTGGCCACTCCCACGGCCAGGAGAACCAGACCCAGCCTGATTGGCTTCTTGCTCATACTACTCTCTCCTTAGTTTGCGGTTTCCGGTCGTGGCCCTCGACCATCCACCTTGTCGTGGTCGCCAATCAACCCGCCCCTGCTTGACGGCGGCTTAGCTGGGCTTACCAAAACCTTGCTCAGGAGGCGTGATCAGGGCATTAAGCCTGTGGCAAGGTGGCTGTGATTCGATAGCAGACTGTTCGGGCCTGGCGTTCAATCTTGGAGAGGTGGATGGACTTTCGGATCCTGGGTCCAGTTGAAGTACTGGACAGTGACGAGCCGGTTGACATCGGCCCCAGACAACAACGCGCCCTCCTCGCCTTGCTCATCGCCAACATGAATCGGGTGGTGTCCACTGATCGGATCCTCGAGGACCTGTGGCCCGAGGACTCGCTGGGAAAGGAGAAGACACTCTGGGTCTACATCTCCCGACTGAGATCGGCTCTCGAGCCCGATCGGGAGGCCAATGCCAGGAGTTCTGTGCTCGTCACGAGAGATCATGGCTACCAACTGGTGGTCGATCCCGATCAGGTCGACTCCTGCCGGTTCGAAGCGGAGGCAGCTCGTGGGCGCGCCCTGGTGCGAGACGAACCCGACACGGCGGCCGACCTGCTGGAACATGCCCTAGCCCTATGGCGGGGCAGCGCCTATCAAGACTTCGAGTACGACGGATTCGCCCGGGACGAGATGGCGCGTCTCGAAGAGGCCCGACTATTGGCGACAGACGACCTCCTCGATGCCAAGGTCAGGGCAGGTCAGCATCGCGAGGTCGTGGGAGATCTGGAGAAGCTGGTCCGGAACCACCCGCTCAGGGAGCGGCCCATCGGGCTCCTCATGCTGGCCCTGTATCGATCCGGGCGCCAGGCCGACGCCCTGCGTGCTTTCCAGAGCTATCGCCAGGTCTTGGGGGAGGAGCTGGGAGTCGAACCCTCCGCCGAGCTGACCCGCATCGAGGAGCAGGTCCTACTCCATGACGAACGCCTCGACCCGGCGGGCAGACTTCATCTCGACGATGTGGCCACGAACCCGTTCAAGGGGCTACAGGCCTTCGGCGAGGAGGACTCCAGCATCTTCTTCGGTCGGGATCGCCTGGTCGCTGAGATCGTCCGTCGCCTGTCCCAGGGGATCCCCTTGCTGTCGCTCATCGGGTCGAGCGGCTCCGGGAAGTCGAGCGTGCTTCGAGCCGGTCTCATACCTGCCCTCCGCAAGGGCGCATTGGGCGACACAGAGAGTTGGCGAATCGCGGTCATGGTTCCCGGCGCTCGGCCGGCTGCTGAATTGGAAGCCGCTCTGACTCGATCGTCGCTGGACGCGCCCGAAGACCTGATGAGTTACCTCGATGGCGAGGATGGTCTGCTGAGAGCGGCACTTCGCGTCATTCCACATGGGTCGGGACGGCTGCTGCTGATCATCGACCAGTTCGAGGAGTTGTTCACGCTGGTCACGTCCGACGAGGCACGGCGCCAGTTCATACGGAACCTCGAGGTCGCGCTCGAGGATCCCCACCACCGAGTAGTGGTCATCATCGCCCTACGGGCCGACTTCTATGAGCGCCTGCTCGACTTCCCCGAGTTCGGCGAGATGCTCGGTGCCGGAGTCGTCAACGCGGTTCCGCTCTTGCCCGACGAGCTCGAAGACGCGGCCGAACGGCCTGCCGCCGCGGCCGGTGCCCATCTCGAGCCGAAGCTTCTCGCTCGCCTCCTGACCGATGTCGCCGGCCAGACCGGGGCCCTTCCTCTCTTCCAATTCACCCTCACCGAACTGTTCGACCGAAGAAGGGAAACCACCCTGACCCTCGGGGCCTATGAGGAGATGGGAGGTGTCAGCGGAGCCATCACCCGTCGAGCCGAGGAGCTGTACCAGACATTCGACGGCGGGCAAAAGACTGCGGCCAAACAGCTATTCCTGCGTTTGGTGACCATAAACGACACCGGTGCTTGGAGCAGGCGCAGGGTCGCCGCCTCGGAGATCGTCAACCTGACGGTAGACACCGTCGATCTCCAGACCGTCCTCAACGATTTCGGTAGGTATCGGTTGCTCACCTTCGATCGCGACCCCGTAACCGGGTCCAGCATCGTCGAGGTGGCCCATGAGGCCCTGCTCCACGTGTGGTCCCGGCTGGCCGGGTGGATCGAAGACGGCCGGGAGGACGTTCTCCGTCACGCCCTCCTCACCGCGGCCATCACTGAGTGGGCCGAATCTGGTCGGGCCGGGGGCTATCTCCTTGTTGGGGAGCGTCTGGCCGGCTACGAGCGGTGGGCCGAACACAGCACCCTGACTCTGAGCAGAACCGAGGCCGAATATCTCGAAGCCTCAGTCGCTTGGCGCGAGCGGAGTAAAGAAGCGGAGGCAGTTCGGGCAGCTCGGGAGACCAAACTAGACCGGCAGGCGAGACGGCGTCTGGTCGGTTTGGGCGTGGCGACCCTCTTGCTGGTCATCGTGCTTGCCGGGAGTCTGATCTTCGCGCTGGGGGGCGGTCCCCGCATCGCCTTGGTCCATGGTCTCACCAGCGATGGTGCGGTGAACGATCTGATGCTCGCGGGGGCGGCGGCGGCCGAACGTGAACACGGGCTCACCATTGATCTCGTCGAACCGTTGATCGACCCCGAGGCCGACTTGAGGCAGGTGGCCGAAACCGGTGCCGACTTGATCCTCGTGAGCAGCGACTTCGACACATTGGTCGACCAGGTTGCCAGCGACTACCCGGACACCTCTTTCGTCGCCATCGACCCGTCATGGATCAAGAAAGAGCAGCCCAACGTGACCGAAGTGCATTTCGCCGTAGAGGACAGTGCCTTCCTGGCCGGAGTCGCCGCGGCGATGAGGTCGACCAGCGGGGTGGTCGGCTTCATTGGGGGAAACCCAACCTTCAGTGTCGAGCAGTCCCGCACAGGGTTCGAGCAGGGCGCCACCTTCTGGAACCCCGACATCACGGTGCTGTCGAGTTACCTTGGCCCGGTCGAGAACCCGGGGGTCAAAGCGACCCGGTCCCCCGACCTGGCCCAGGAGCTGGCCGCACAGCTCTTCGCGGAGGGAGCCGATGTCATCTTCTCTGATGCCGGTGAGTCGGGGCGGGGAGTAGTGGACGCCGCTCGTGAGTACGAGGTCGGTCACCCTTGGGTCATCGGTAGCAACGTGGACGCCTACGTGACCGCCGCTTCCGGCCTCGACCGGGAGTACATCCTGACGTCGACGGTCAAGCGGTTCGACAGGGCCGTCGAGCAAGCTGTGGCCTCGTTCCTCGACGGCACTCTGCAAAGCGGCGAGCAGGTCCTGGGATTCGCCGAACAGGCGGTCGGATGGTCTCGAGAAGGTGGGCATCTGGATGACGTCGCCGGCCAGCTGGACAACCTGGCGGGCGACATAGCGCTTGGCCATTTGACCGTCCAGGACTTCGCTCTGCGCAGCCCTGGCTGGCAGATGGACCCGGACGTAACTGTGCGAGTCGCCGTGGGAGAGCGATCGTGCACCCCTGAGGTTGTGGAAGGAGGCGAGATCGAGGACGGCAAGCTGCGACTGGCCGCCGGACGCGTGATCGCCTTCGAGTTCACGAACCAAGCCGACCGGCCAGCTGGCGTGGGAATGTACTTGGTGCCAGCCGGAACGACTCTCGAGGCTCTGGCCGGAGAGGCGCTGGCCGATTTCCGCCCGGTCTCCTATGGCGAAGTCCTGGGTCAGTCCGTGATCGAGCCGGCCGGTGTGACAACCCTGACGGCGTTAATGCCGAGTGCGCCCTTTACCGCCAGCTGCCTTTTCTTGATCCCGTTCGGGGGTGAACCTTCTACCGAGGAGCTCCCCCTCGACTTTGCCACGGTTATCGTGACCCCAGAAGGAATGTGATGGACCAGCCAGGCTCAGACAAGGTGAAGCGAACCAGAAAGGGCCTCGCCTGGCCGTCTTTTGTCTTCGTGGTCATCGCGGTCACCGCCATCGGCTGCTCGGAAACGACCGCCTCATCTCGAGAGACCGCCGACGTCGGCGCCCAGGGAGACAACGGAGAGCCCGTCGCGGTCGACGGAGCCACCCTAGAGCGGGCCCGAGACGGGATTGGGTTCCGCATGGTGATGCCAACCCCGGCGCCGGGAAGTTACATCTATCCCACGGCAGACATGATGCCGGACTTCGGCTCGGCTCATCCCGAGGTGTCGGTGGGCGGACCGGGAGAGCCGGAGGTTTTCACCCTCTGGTTCATCGTCTTCAACCTCCCCAATCAGTGCACGGACGGCACCTGCAACCGCGATGACATCGGACTCGAGGCTCCGGCCAAGGGCGGGGTCTATGCGGGTGACGGGCGAATCGCCGATGGGGACGACTTGATCTTCGAGGGCCGCGTCCGCCTCGGCCAGGAGCCGGTCACCGGTGCGCTGCTGGAGGACCCGATGGGCGCCATGATCCATCTGCTGGTCGCTCCCCACGGCAAGGCGCTCCCCGGGACCGACGGATGGCGCCAGCTGAACGGGCCGATCGGCAACCTATCCCTTTGGTGGCTCGCCGAATTCCCCGGGTCCTGACCTGGAATACATCTGCCGAATTCCTTCGGCGATACCTTATGTTCCTCGGCGTTTTCGGGTATCGATAGGGCCGAATTGGAGACCCGCTCCCCTGCCACGGCCCGGCCAGCGGTACTCGTCGCTATCGGTCCTGTTCGGATGGCTGGTCAACGAGGAGGAGATTGAGACGAACCCGATGTGGGACGCTCATGGGCATCCGTTCGCCCGTCAAGGGCAGAGATGACCGAATGACCGAGCACTAACGCGCAAACCTAGGAGTAGCCCCGCTTGAGCAGCATCACCGCTCCCTGGGCAAACCCTTCCGCCGGCGGAATATCGAACTCGAAAGTGTCTGCGAGCCGCGTGTACACATGAAACAGTGCAGAGACGTGAATCGCATCCTCGATCGCGTTGTCCGTCAACCCGGCTTCCCGCAGGGGAACCACGTCCGCCGACGTGACC
>JBEVIF010000221.1:0-3461 GCA_040510795.1 Acidimicrobiia bacterium | reverse complement strand
AGCCTCCAACGCCGGGGCGACCGTGCGACATGGACCGCACCACGGAGCCCAGAACTCGACCAGCACCGGAAGTGATGACTGCTCCACGATCAGGCCGAAGTCGCTCTCCGACGCCTCCACCAGCCAGGGGAGGGGCAGGTGGCACGAACCGCACTGGGCCACGCCCCGTCCGGCTGAGCGCAGACGGTTCTTCTTCCCACAATTCGGACAAACGACGATCTTCGCCGCCGAACTCGTACTCGCCTGAGCCATCTTCGCTCCGCGCGCTTGGCGGCCCACGACCCTAGACCGGAGCCACGCCGCACAGACCTTCCCAGGAGCGAGGGGGTGGTTGCGCCGCCGACAGCCAGCAGGATCAGCCGGCACCGATCACGGGCTCACCGGAAAACTGAGCCGGTTCGGGTTCACGCTTCCGCCCGACGGCGATCCCGAGCGCCACCCCCGCCACGCCCAGGGCGGCCACGGCGACGACCATGGCGGCAATCACCAGCCCTGAAGGGTCGCCTTCGCTAGGGACTGCAGCGATTTCGGGCGCCGGATCGGCGGTCGGAACCTCTTCGCCGATGGTCTCGAGATCGGCAGAGACGAGGTTGGAGCCGGCCATGGTCGGTGTCGGCTCGCCCACCACGAGCAGTCCGGCCATCCCCTCGCCCTGGCGTGTCCCGTGGAGTTCGCAGAACACCCTCACTACCGCCGCCTCACCGACATCGATGCTCGCCGACTGCCCGGGTTGGAGTGTCCCGGTGCCAAATGAACCATCGGCTGCGGTGAGGCTGTGGGGAAGCTCGCCTCGGTTGACAATCCGCACCGTGGTCTCGGCTCCCACGAACTGGGCCGACCCCGAGAAGCAGTTGTCGTACATCTCGACGGTCTGGCCGGTGGAGTAACCGGCACAGGCGGCTTCGTGGCCGCCGCCGCCCCCCGCCATTGCCGGAACCCACCCGGGCAGGATGGCGATCGTCGCTACCACAACCACCAACAGAAATCGCCGCATGGCCTCTCCCCTTCTTGGGTCTCACATGGAGACGAGCGAGGAGTGCTGATGGTTCAGAAAAAAGACGGAAGACGGAAGACGGAAGATGACCGGGGGGGCGGAACCGGCCTACGGTGCGCCGCCGACCCACTCGAAGTGGGCGGGGTCGGGGATGAGCCAGGGACCGCCCCAGGTGAAGCCCTGCTTGACCATCGCATCGACCAATCGGGGGTCCTGATCGGACCCGATCCCGGTGGGATTCCCGTCCCAATTGATGTCGAGCGCCGCACCCCAGGCATGTCGGGAGATGCCCCTGCCCGCGGCGATGAGACGCGGGTTCCAGCACCCGGCAAACTCTTCAGGGTCGACCAGCGACCCGAGATCCCGCTTCTTCATCTCTGCCATGGCGTTGTGGACGAGGGGGAGCACGGAGCGGTGACAGGTCACCTGCCCCAGCAAGGGCAATTCGGTGGTGACGATGTTGTCAGCAACCCATCCCGGATCCTGCTCGACGGAGCGCTCGTCGACCATTCGGTAGGCGAACTCGCCGAACTGCGCCTTGATCAGGCTCTGGGGGAGCACCGCGTCGCCGTATCGCATGAAGGGCGTCTCGCCCGGCGCACGGAGACGCACGGGCAGCCCAGCGAACGCCGACCGGACGGCGTCCTCGATAGCGGGCCGGTCCCCCTCGTACGAGATCAGCAGGTAGCGGGGCGTGACAACGCCGAGCCTGCTTCCTGTGACTTGTGAGACGACCACCTCGGCCGCCCCGATGACGTCGTCGGGGACTACCGCGGTCACAGTCAGCTCGCCGCCATCGGGCAACCGCAGCCTGCCGCCAGGGCCGATCCGGCGGATAGCCGCCGACGTCGTCCCGAGCCACGCTCCGCCGCGGCGCAATCCATCCAGAAGAGTGCGCTCCGTCTCGGGCAGGAAACGCCGATATTCGAGCGGGCTGAGCGCGATTGCCTCCAGGGGGAACACCAGGCCCGACGGTGCGGTGTCGACCACCGCCCCTTTTGCCGACACGGACTCAGTCATAGACAGCAGGTCGAGGTTGACGGAGGCGACGCCAGTCACACCCGGAAGTGCGCCCACAGCGGTGACGATTCCCTTGGGAAGCCGTCCCGGTGTCCACGCCAGGAGAACGTCGTCCGACCCTGGTGGCGGACGGACCGGCACCGTGGGGAGCGTTGTCGCTCGAGCCTCCGGATCGCCATCGATGAGCGGCTCAGCGAGAGGTGTGGCCGGGGCGAGGAAACCGGCGGCCAACGCCCCTGCAGCGACGCCGATCCCTAGTCCGAGGAGCGGGCCGCGTCTCATTGGCTGTCCATCCCGGTGGCCACCGCCAGAAGCTCCTCCAGACCCAGAGTGGAGCTCCGCAAGGTGATCACGTGCCCGGCCTCCAACCATTCCAATTCACCACGATTTGGCGTGAAACGGCCGGCGAGCCCGCGAATCTCGACCCCGATGACGTCTGCTTCCAGTGGCGGGACAAGCGATGCCCCGGGCGCAATGGTGACCCGAAAACCGCGATCACCGGCGCCGGCGTATCCGAGCACCACGGTGCGCCCGTCGATCCGGACCGATGGCGGGCCAAACCCCTCGAGACCCGATGGCACGAGCAGGAACCCGGTGGCCAAGGCCGCTTCCTCAATGGTCGTGGTCGAGGACTCGACCCACTCCTTGGGGACCAGCTGGCCGGGGATCCCGAGGCTCTCGGCCACCATCCGGAGCGTTTCGGAGGGGAGGCTCCCGGTGACCACGACGTCAATGTCTTCACCGTGGATCGCAGCCTTCGACCCGTCCTCATTCATATATACCCATCCGGTTGCAGTCGCCATCCGACGGACTGGGTCGCCCATGTCGCCAAAGAGGCGGCGGCCCTTCCAAGCGGGGGTCGAGGCAACCTTGAACCACGCCCGGCCGTCACTCCACGTCGCTACGGCGACTTCACCAGTATTTCCCGTTTGGTGCAGCCGCATACCTTTAGGAACGAATGACGGCTCCGGCCCAACTAGATCGTCTGTGGCACGGAACCCGCGTTCCTCGACGTTTGCGTGCGGCGGGATGCCGGGGAGCGCGATCGGTGGCGGGTCCAGGTCGAGGCCGCCGATGCGCACCTCCAGATAGGGCCGACCTTCGGCGTCTTCCAGACCTTGGCGGAGCGACCACAACCGCCGTGCTTCGGAGTCGGCCGGTGTGAAGGTGAGGACGAGGGGAACCATCGTTTCCTGGTCGAGCCAAATCTCCACCGGGTCAGTGGGGTGCACAGGTCTGAGATCGCTCGTCTCGTAGAGAAGGTCGAGCATCGGCGCCACTTGGGCGGCAGCCACCTCGACTCCGATTGCCGCCCTGCCGTCGATCGCTCGCTCCCCAAGGCGACGCTCGGACTCCGACCAGCGGAAGCTCGACACCGGAACGATCAGGTCGAGTGCCGCCGGGGCGTCATCGGGGAACGGCTCACGCCCGGTCACCGCGGAAAGCG
>JBEVIF010000220.1:0-3925 GCA_040510795.1 Acidimicrobiia bacterium | reverse complement strand
CTCGGTCTGGTCGACGAGGTAATCGAACCTCGTGAGACCCGATACAAACTGGTCCGCGCCCTCGAGGTCCTTCGAACCAAGCGAGAGACCCTGCCCCCGAAGAAGCACGGAAACGGTCCTCAGTGAGGACCGGTACCTGGTATTCAGTACTTGGACCTCGGACTCAGACTGGGCGCGTCACACTGATCCTGTCATGAAGCTTGAGCACACGACGAGACAAGGCTCTGAGCGATTCGACGAGATCCGGACGAGCGCCGATCAGCCCGAGGCGGACAGCCAACTCGAGCTGACTCTCGATCTCGGCGATGGAGCCGAGAGCGATTCTCAAGAAGCGAGCCATGTCTCCGAGACTTCCGCGACCGGCGCCTTCCGCGATATTCGATCCTACGGAGACAGCCGCCGACCTCATTTGCGCAGTGAGACCAAACCTCTCATCCGCGGGGAAGTCGGTCGTGACTCGATAAATCTGCTCGGCGATCTCGAGACTGACCTGCCATACCTCGAGCCGCCGAAAGTTGTGCATGTGGAGATCAGTACCTCGGTGCGGTCTCGATTCCCAGTCCTCCGGTCCCGGTACGAGGTACCAAATACCCGGTACCGGCTTTTCATCTGGTCATCCCGATGAAAAGTCTCCTCGTCGCCAATCGCGGCGAGATCGCGGTCAGGGTGATCCGCACCGCGAGGGAGATGGGGATTCGCACCATTGCCGTGTATTCGGAACTGGATCGCGACGCACTCCATGTCGACCTGGCCGACGAAGCCTGGAACGCCGGCCCCGCCCCCGCCGCCGACAGCTATCTGAATCAACAGAAGATCCTGCAGATCGCCCATGACTCGGGCGCCGAAGCGATTCACCCCGGATACGGGTTCCTCTCCGAGAACGCCAAGTTCGCTGCTGCGGTCACTGAGGCGGGGATCGTGTGGGTCGGCCCTCCGGCCAGCGCCATCGAGGCCATGGGAGACAAGATCACCTCGAGACGCAATGCTGAGAAATTCGGGGTGCCCACCGTCCCCGGGGTTACCGAGCCGGTCACCTCGGTCGAGAAGGTGGCGTCCCTCGCCGGGCAGTTCGGCTATCCAGTCGCCATCAAGGCCGCCCACGGCGGCGGCGGCAAGGGGTTGCGCGTTGTTCGTGGGCCCGACGAGCTCGACGAGGGATTCGAAGGGGCCAGGCGCGAGGCCGATGCCTATTTCGGCAACCCCGAGGTCTACGTCGAGAAGTACCTGGAGGAACCACGGCACGTCGAGGCGCAGGTGCTGTTCGACGCCCAAGGCAAAGGCGTATTCCTCGGCGAGCGGGATTGCTCCGTTCAGCGGCGTCATCAGAAGCTGATCGAAGAGACGCCCTCGCCAGGTCTCACCGTCAAGCAACGCCGGGCGCTGGGCCGTGCAGCGTTGGCTGCAGGCAAGTCCTGCGGGTACGTCAATGCAGGGACCGTGGAGTTCCTGGTCGATCGCGCAGGCGAGTTCTTCTTCCTCGAGATGAACACCCGTCTACAGGTCGAGCACACCATCACTGAGATGGTCACCGGGCACGACATGGTCGAGTGGCAGCTCAGGATTGCCTCCGGCGAGGACCTGACCATTGACACGGTCGAACCGAGGGGCCACGCCATCGAGTTCCGCATCAACGCCGAGGACCCGTTCAACCAATTCCTCCCCACGCCGGGACAGGTGGTCGAGTGGCAGGAGCCGGCAGGCCCGGGCGTCCGGGTCGATTCCTGGATCAGGCCAGGGACCAACGTCTCCCAGTACTACGACAATCTCATGGCCAAGCTCGTCGTCTGGGCACCCGACCGGGCCCGGGCCATCCAGAAGGGGAGGCGAGCGCTCGAGGAGTTCCGGGTGACCGGAGTGGCATCGACGATTCCCGCACACCTGGCGGTCCTGAATCACCCCGACTTCATTAGCGGGACACACCACACCAAGTGGATGGAGGAGAACGTCGATCTCGGGGGCGGCGACCCCGACGCCACCCCGTCGCTCCCCGAGGAAGAGAGCCTGGCCCGGCGAGATATCACTGTCGAGGTCGGAGGTCGCCGCTTCGCAGTCAGCTACTGGGCACCGGAGCCTTTGACCGGAGGCATCCGAAGGAGGCCGCCCAAGCTCCAGCTGACCGGGCCGGGCACAGCTTCAGACGGAATGGTGACGGCCCCGATGCAGGGCACCATCGTCAAGGTTCACGTCACCGCCGGGGCATCCGTGAGCGAAGGCGACCCGATATGCGTCCTCGAGGCCATGAAGATGGAGAACGAGGTTCGCTCCCCGGCTACCGGCGAAGTGGTCGACCTCAGGGTCCAGCCCGGAGACAACGTGACCCCCGGTCAGGTAATTGCATTAGTCAAATAGCCCTTGCTATTTGACTATTGCGTACTTGGTACTCAGTACTTGGTACCAAGTACGCCATTTCAGACGTTGCTATTCAGCAGCGTCTGAAATGGCCTCAGTCATCGAGGGGTGAACCATCAGTGTCTCCACCAATTCTTTGACGGTGACGTCCGCCTGAACGGCAAGCGTGAGGACCCCTATGAGCTCGGATGCGCGGTGGCCCACGATGGTCCCGCCCAGGACCACACCTGTGGCGGGGTCGGAAGTCAGCTTGACGAAACCCCTGGTGAAATGTTGGAGCACGGATCGAGCGTTGGCCGCAAACGGCACCTTCATCGTGCGCACTTTTCTGCCCTGGGCGGCAGCCTCCACATCGACCAACCCGACCGAGGCGATCTCGGGCTCGGTGAAAATGGCTTCGGCCACCTTGGAGTAGTCGAGAGGCGTCACTGGGAGGTCGAGGGCGTGACGGGCAATCTTCCGCCCCTGCATCGAAGCCACCGACGAGAGGGGCATCTGACCGGTCACATCGCCGGCCGCGTAGATATGGGGGACGGAAGTTCGCTGAAACTCGTCAACGTCGATGTAACCGTCGCTACCGGCGACACCGGCCGCGTCGAGATCGAGACCGTCGGTGAGCGGGACGGATCCGACCGCCAGCAGGGCATGGGAGCCGTGCAACACCCGCCCGTCGTCACAGAAAACCGAGACGCCGGATCCGTCGACGTCGATCTTCTCCGCCCGTGCGCCGATGGCGAGATGCACACCTCTCTCCAAGAAATCCTCCTCGAGAACAGCGGCGACTTCAGCGTCGCGGTGGGGAAGGATCTGGCGACGCGATACCACGAGGCTCACCTTCGATCCGAGGCTCTCGAAGATGTGGGTGAACTCCACGCCCGTCACCCCGGACCCGATGATGACCATGTGCTCGGGGACATCGACCATGTCGTAACAATCCCGCGTCGTGAGCACTCTCTCACCGTCCACCGGAGCCCACTCAGGGACCCGTGGCGCCGAGCCCGTTGAGACCATCGCCCGATCGAATCCGATCCGTCGCTCACCGGACTCGGTCTCGACGACGACCTCCCGATCGGAGACGAAACGGCCCTGCCCGTAGATCACCTCCACCGACTGTGACTCGAGCAGCTCCAACCAGTTGCGATTGATGTCTCCGGTTATCGCCTTGATCCGCCCTGACAGCACGCTGGTGTCGACCCGGGTCGGCTCGGTGGCAAGGCCGAGCTTGGCGGCATTGCGGACCGATGAGTGGCGCAGCGCGGCGGCTGCCATCGTCTTCGACGGAATGCAGTCCCAGAGATGGGCCGCGCCACCGACGATCTCTTTCTCGATGAGCGTGACCCGCCCACCTTTCGAAGCCGCTGTCGTAGCAGCCTGAGTGCCGGCCGGGCCGCCACCGATGATGACCAGATGTCTGCGAGCGTCGCTCATCTCAATCCCGCTCCTTCACACCGGACGGTAGACACCGAACACGGCCCGCAGACGATTGGACACCTCACCGACCGTCGCCCCATGTCGCAAAGCATCCTTCATGGGTGGGAGGAGGTTGCCGTCTCCGCCCGCCCGGTCCTGGAGGTCG
>JBEVIF010000219.1:0-3852 GCA_040510795.1 Acidimicrobiia bacterium | reverse complement strand
CCTCGAGCGCGGTCTCCGCTTCCAGGCGCGTCCGCGCACTCTCGTTCATCGCGAGTACCTCCATATCGCGACTGCCCACGATGAGCAGGGTCGGGGCGCGGACCGCCGGCAAATCGTCGCCGGCCAGATCCGGGCGCCCGCCTCGAGAGACGACCGCAAACACATCCTCGGGTCGTTTTGCTGCGGCAATCAGAGCAGCGGCCGCCCCGGTCGAAGCGCCGAACAGCCCGATCGGTGAGTCGTCGCCCTCGCGGAGCCAGTCGATGGCGGCAACGACACGATTCCCGAGCATATGAACGTCGAATCGATGCTCACCTGTGCGCATGTCGATCTTTTCTTCATCCGGCGTGAGCAGGTCGAGGAGCAGAGTCCCGAACCCTGAGGCATGGAGGGTCGCGGCGACCTGTCGGTTGCGTGGGCTGTGCCGACTGCTTCCGCTGCCATGGGCAAAGACCACCATCCCGCGCGATCTCCCGTGTGGCGCGGTTTGGTTGGCCTCGAGACTCAATCCCAGGTCGACGTCGATGCTCACCTCGACCCCCGGAGGAGCGCTGCCCTCAGCCGTCGTTATCGTCCTTGCCGTCGCCCTGCCCGATCTGATCGACGCGGAAGCCCATCAGCTCCGAAAGTTGGATCAGGCGGGCGGTCAGCTCGTCCCGCTCGGGTGATTCTTCGAGATCTGCAGCTTCTTCGAAGGCGCGCTCGAGCTCACGCCTCAATTCATCGCGGTTGTCGCCGTCCCACTCCTCCATCACTCGTTCCAGCCGGTCTTCGACCTCACGAACATCGCGGCGACGGAATTCGGGAGGGCTCATCGAAGCGAGGAGAGCACCGATCTCGCCCGCCACAACTTCGGCGGTCACCACTGTCGTGGTCGTAGGCGGGATCGTCGTTGTGGTTGGGATCGTGGTGGTGGTGGTGGTCGGAGGGGGCGGAAGCGTCGTGGTCACCTGAGCAACAACCGTGGTGGTGGCGGCAGCCAGCGTCCCCCCACCATCGCCCAGGTCATCGGTCATCGCAGCCGCAGCCACTACCACTACTGCCAGCAGGAGCAATACGAGCGGCCACCGGGCGGCGCGACGCGCTCCGGACGGAACAGCGGCCGGAGTCGGAGACGGTTTCCGGTCGGTGACCACCGTGGGCTCCTCGGATCCCCGGGGGACTGGAGGGGACGCCGGGGCAGCGGCCACGACCGTGGCGGCCATGACCATCGTGGCCGAGCCCATCAGCGTGGCAGCAAAGGCACCGGCAGTCTCGGGCCTCGAAACAGGATCCCTGGCCATGGCGCCGGCAACTGCAAGGGCCATCTGGTCAGGGGCGAAGCCACGGAGATCTGGGACATCACCGATGCGAACTGCTTCGAGGAGCGCGGCGGGCGTGGGCGCCTGATATGGGGGCTGACCGGCCAACAGCTCGTAGGTGACGGCACCGAGCGAATAGATGTCCGAAGCCGGCGTCGCGGGTTGCCCGGCGAGGATCTCCGGAGCAAGGTAGGTGATCGTCCCGACGAACTCACCCGAGGAGGTGATCGTTGCCGGGTTGTCGACGGTATGTGCGATGCCGAAGTCGGCAATCCGGACTCGCCCGTCTTGTTCCATGATCAGGTTGGCCGGCTTGATGTCCCTGTGGATGACGCCGACCGAGTGCGCGTGATCGAGTGCTGCGGCCACCTGGGAAACGATGTCGGTCACCGCCTGCGGACTCAACGGGCCGGTGTGGGCAAGGTGCCCGGCCACGGTGGTGCCGTCGACCAGTTCCTGGACGATGAACGGCCCATCGACGTCCTCGCCGGTGTCGAACACCGTGACGATCCCCGGATGGCTCAGCTGTGCCGCCGCGTGAGCCTCCCTCTTGAAACGCTCGGCGGCGTCGGGATCGCCGGCGAGGTGAGGCAGAAGACGTTTGACCGCCACGAACCTGCCCAGGAGCGTGTCCCGGGCCTTCCACACCGTTGCCATCCCACCGGTGCCGATCTGCTCGATCGGCTGGTAGCGATCAGCGATCACACGGCTAGGTTACGAAAGCGGCCGGAATAGCGGGTTTGGCCCGCGGGAGACCCGCGTTTCTACTTGTTGTGGCCGGGAGCGGAGCCGGAATTCCCCAGTGATCCGGCATTGCCCGTGTTCTCGGGCTTTCCGGCATGATCAGGCTTGCCGGCGTGGTCGGGCTTGCCATTGGAACCGTTGCCGCCACGTGCTTCGGGCTCGGCACCCCCGCCTTGCTCATCCGCCTTGCGACCATGCTCGCAGTCGGCTTCGGCGGTAGTGAAGTCGACGGTGCCGGTGTCTCCGGCCTCGACCGACTCGAAAGGTGTCGTGTCGTTCGCCTGAACCTGCTGATCACCCTTCCCGAGATCGGATTGGGCCAGGTGGCGAGCGACGCATCCTCGACCTCTCCCGTCGTAGAGGCTGTTGAAAAGCTTCATGAACATCCCGTGATTGACCTGTCCGTTGGGCCCGCTCACCTCGCCGCCACTCAGTCCACACACACCCTCGGCTCCTGTGTACGACACGGGGGAATCAGCGGGCTCGAGGTCTTCAGCCACTTGTTCGGCGGGCCGATTCGGGAACTGAACGACACCGGCCTCACCCTCCAGGATGTCGACCAGCACCACGCCCGTCTCCGATGTCTCGCCGTAGGTGGCGGTCAGGGGGCCGTTCTCGAGGGTGCAGTCATAGATCCCATCGAGCGCCGACAGATTCCAGAGGAGCAGGCGGTTGAAGATGTCATATCCGAAGTTGAAAAGGGTATCCGTGACGTCTTCGGAAGCCTCGATCTCGATCACGTCGTCTTCGTCAGTCTGCGCCCACGCCACGCCGGAACCGGCCAACAGCGCAGTCACGACCAGAACGATTACACCAAACCGTCTGTGAGTTCGCATGTGATACCTCTGACTTCTGGGGGGTCGTCATAGAGGTAATCGGTCGATGAGGGAATTGGGTTACGCATCTGATGGCTGACTATCGGGAGAGCCAGAGTTGGAATTCGAGGATCCCGTTGTCCTCGACGGAGACGACGACCGGAGCGCTGGGGACGGTCACCGAGTAGTCGGCGAACAAGATCTCGTTCCGGGTCCGAGAAGTCCCGAACCCCCCCACCTGTGTGACAGCCGATCGGGAGAAGACATCCACCAGGCGAGTAAGGCCAAGTTATGGTCGATTGTCACGGGCAGGTCAACCAGTGGTGAAGCCGCCGTTTCCCCCCGCTTTCGCTCGTCAGACAGTGTCTGCCCCGACCCGCGCCGACCCGGGGAGACGGCCCAACACCAGGTCCCATCCGGTCTCATAACTCTCCCGCATGGCCAGCGCATCCGCCCCGCGAGCTTCCCAGCCGTCGTGGACCAGCGTCAGCTCGGTCCCGCCGGCAGTCCGACGGAATGTGATCTCGACGTGGGTGGCCTGCGACGAGGGCACACCCGCATGCCAATCGAGAACGATTCGCTCCCCCGGCTCCCAGCCGGTTATCCGTGCCCAATCGTGCTCGACACCTTCCCGAGTCACCTCGTAGACCCGTCCTCCAACACCAGGCTCCACCCGAGCGTCGACCGCATCCTCACCGCCGACGGAGTGAGAATCGAGAGGCCACCACTCCCCCATCCTCTGAGTGAACAATTCGAACACAACACCTGGCTCTCCAGGCACTGTGACCATCTTCACCACTGCCTCCACCTTGGTCATCTCTCTCTCCATTTCTCTCTGGGCGAAGCCGGCAAAACTCCCTATCGCCATGTCCCACATCTGATCGACCCAGTCCCTCAGCGCCGCCATCCCGGTCGGGTCGGCCGAGTAGACCCGTCGGTTCCCGACGTTGGTAACCCGGGCCAGCTCGGCGTCGAGCAAAACCCGGAGATGC
>JBEVIF010000218.1:0-3865 GCA_040510795.1 Acidimicrobiia bacterium | reverse complement strand
CAGCCCATCCTCATCACCTCGTGGGGAGCCTTGTCTGACCCGGCTCGTGGCCTTGCTAGGGCCAACCGCAGCCGGCAAGACCGAGACATCCGTCCGCTTGGCGGAGCACTTCCAGGGAGAGATCTTCTCCGTCGACTCGATGCAGGTCTACCGGCGCATGAACATCGGGACCGCCAAACCGACGATGCTGGAGCGCCGGGGCATCCCGCATCATCTCATCGACGTCGCCGACCCTGGCGAGGAGTTCTCGGTTGCTCGATTTCGTCGACTGGGCCGGGAGTTGCTGGCTGAATCCACAGCGCCGGTGGTGATCGTCACAGGCGGATCTGGTCTCCATTTCAGGGCTCTGGTCGATCCCCTCAGCTTCGCTCCCACCGATCCCGAGCTCCGATCCGAGTTGGAGGCGACCGAGAGCGAGGCCCTGGTAGATGAGTTGCTGCATTTCGACCCGTCGGCCCGGACGATCGTCGATCTCGCCAACCAGCGACGTGTGGTCAGAGCGGTCGAGATCTACCGGCTCACCGGTGAGACCCCCAGCAGCAGGGCAGGGACGGCGGTGGCCGAAGACGTTCGCAGGTATGTGCCCGAGGTCGAGTTCACAGCCGTCGGAGTCGACCCGGGAAGTGCGCTGGAGGAGCGCGTCGACTTGCGTCTCGCCCGCATGCGGGCCTCAGGCCTGATCGACGAGGTGCGGTCGCTATCGCCGGTGATGGGCCGCAACGCACGGAACGCGGTCGGCTACAAGGAGATCCTCGAAGCGCTCTCCGGAGGAGTGAGCTTCGATGAGGCTTTCGGGAAAGCCGCGTCGAACACGAAGAAACTGGCCCGGAAGCAGCGCACGTGGTTTCAGCGTGATCCGCGGATACGCTGGATACCCTGGATCGACGATCCTGACCAGCGGGTGCGGCGGATTTTGGAGGCTTTCGATTGAGCCGGTTCGAGTTCACCAAGATGCAGGCCCTGGGCAACGACTTCATCGTGCTCGAAGGGCCGGCCAAACCGGCGGTCGAGGATGTGCTCCGGCTCTGCGACCGGCGCTTCGGTGTCGGCGCCAACGGCGTCTTGGTCGTGTCTCCGGGGTCTCCAATCGTGATGGATTACTGGAACGCCGATGGGAGCCCCGCAGAGATGTGCGGAAACGGGTTGCGTTGCGTGGCCCGCTACGTCTACGACAAGGGTTGGGTCCAAGGCCCCGATTTCGAAGTCGACACGCCAATCGGCATCCGAGAGGTACGGGTGAGTGCAGAGCTTGTCGACGGGGAGATCGGGCCCACCCTCATCGAAGGCCAGGAGACCATCGACGGTCATGTCTACCGACTGGTCGACACCGGGAATCCTCATGCGGTGCGCGTGGTGGAGGACCCTGATGCGATCGACTTGGCCCGGATCGGGCCTCTAGTGGCGCGCGAGGCAGGCTTTGACACCGGTTGCAACGTCGAGGTGATCTCGGTGACGGGAGACCGGGTGAAGATGAGGGTCTGGGAGAGAGGAGTGGGCGAGACGCTCGCCTGTGGGACTGGCATGGTGGCGGCCGCAGCCGTCGCCCTCGACGGAGCGGACGGCACGATCACGGTCGAGGTTCGTGGGGGAGAGGGTCAGGTCGAGATCACGGATAAGAACGCCTGGTTGACCGGCCCGGCAGAATACGTCTTCACCGGAGCGTTCGACTAGGGGTAGCGGCGAACGACGCCAACCACCTTCCCCACCAACTCGACGCCATCTGTGTACACCATCGGCTCGTAGGCGGGGTTCTCCGGCTCGAGAATCACCTTGCCGTCGCGACGGCGCAGCCTCTTGACCGTTGCTTCCTCGCCATCGATGAGCGCGGCGACAATCTCGCCATCGCGAGCGTCTTTCTGGCTGCGTACGGCCACCAGGTCTCCTTCGAGGATGCCGGCGTCGATCATCGAATCCCCCTTGATCTCGAGCAGGAACACCGGATCGTTGCCGACCAGGTCGACGGGCAACGGCAAGACCTCTTCGACATGTTCGGCCGCCAGGATCGGCGTGCCGGCAGCTATGCGGCCCAGTACCGGCACATCGCGGACCCGATCATCACGCGGAGGGGCCATCACGGCTGCTTCATCCACGATCATGATCGCCCTCGGCTTGGTGGGGTCTCGCTTGATCGCCCCGGCGCTCACCAGGGCCGAGAGGTGCGAATGCACTGTCGATGGAGAGGAGAGACCGATGGCCTCACCAATCTCACGCACCGACGGGGGATAGCCCCGAGCGGCCACCGTCTGGCGTATGTATTCGAGGACCTGCTGCTGGCGTTCCGTGAGCACCGTGACTCCTTCCGGGAGCTCTCGACCGACTCCAATGGCATCAATCTAATCGAACAGGAGTTCGCTTCCAAACATCTGTTCGATTCGGCCCTTGACACCGAACGTCTGTTCGATAGAGTGACGAACGCACGTTCGGTTGACGGACTGCGTCCAGTAACCCGCAAGGGCCCGATCAGGAGGAAGACCAAATGCAGAAGGCAAACCTGCAGCTGTCCGTCCGGCTGTCATTGCTTCTCGCAGCCCTCTGCGTGGTCTTCCTCATGATCGGTGGTTCTGCGCAGGCCGAGGGACCGCTGACGGCGCCTGCCGAATACGTGGTCGAATCCGGTGACACCCTCTGGGGCATTGCCGCTGCCAACGTCGGCCCCGATCAGGATGTGCGACGCCTCGTCGCCGATATCGCCCGGCTCAGTGATGTGGACGCCGGCTCGATCTTTCCGGGGCAGGTGTTGTTGATCCCGACCACCTGAGCGCTACTCGCCTCCGGCGTTTACCCTGCGTACATGCTCTGCCAGGTCTGTGGCGCTCCCAGCACCCGTGTCGTCGACAGCCGTCCCGCCGAAGGTGGCCAGTCGATCCGAAGACGTCGCGAGTGTGAGGGTTGTGGCCAGCGTTTCACCACTTACGAGAGACTCGAGCCGCAGCTGATGGTCCGAAAGAGGAACGGCCGTTTGGAGCCCTTCTCCGCAGCCAAGCTCGCGGCCGGGATCTCTGCCGCCCTGGCCGACCGACCAGTGTCGAGCTCGACCATCGAGCGTCTGGTCGAGGAAGTCGAGGCATCTTTCAATGGCGCCGGATCTCAAGTGACCTCCGAGGAGATCGGGCGCGAGGTTTTGCGGCGGCTTCGTGCCCTCGATGAAGTCGGATATCTGCGCTTCGCCTCGGTCTACAAGGATTTTCAGGGTGCCGCCGACTTCGAGAAGGAGGTCGCGGCCCTGGAGTCAGCCGAGTAGGCGGCTGAGGTCCGTCCTCGCCTCTTCGATGAGGGCGGAAACCGAGTCGGACACGGCGCCGAAGTCGGTGAGCATCGCCTGTCGAACACCCAACAGGTCCGCTCTGAGTGTTCCCACTATCTCGACGGCGGCGGTCCGGTTGTCGGTGCGAATGGCATCCAAATATGCCGTTTGGGTCGTCTCGAGTCCGGCGCTGATGGTTTCCAATGCCGAACTCGCCTGATCGGCGATGCCGGAGGGAAGTGCGGCCCGAACGGATTCGAACGCGGCGCGCCACTCGGTGAATGCCTCGGTTGCCGTCGTGATATCGGTCAGGTCCGGATCGGTCTCGAACAAAGGCAAGGTGAGAGCAGGCTCCAGGGCAGTCCGGTATGCGGTGGCGTCGATCAACTGACGGGAGGCGTCGATAGCCAGACCGGCGGCTTCGGCCGCCGTCGATCGATCATCGGAGGCGTCGGAGGGCAGATCCGCAGAAGCGGCGAACATCGCCCGAGCCTTATCGCCCATGGGGAGGAACACCGATGCGTCCTGGTTGGCATCGGGGAGACGATCCAGGTCGAGACCGTTCACGAGCGGGGCGACGTCATCGATCGCGATCGCGAGGGCTTCCGCCTGCGACCGAAC
>JBEVIF010000217.1:0-7089 GCA_040510795.1 Acidimicrobiia bacterium | reverse complement strand
ATCTCGGCGACTACGGATCGGCCATCGACAGTCTGGAGAAAGCGGTAGACCTCGCACCGGAGGACCGGGTTGCCGGTCTTCGCCTCGCCCAGTCCTACCTCGCTGTGCATCGTTTCGACGAGGCACTCGGGCTCGCATCGAGCCTCGCCGCATCCGACAGCTCGGACGCGGTAGCAGAGCTGGTGGTTGCGGACGCCCAGTTCGAACTCGGTGACGCCGAGGCGGCCGCTGGAGCTTTGGAAAAGGTCGCCGCACTCACCGGTGAGATACCCGAGATCCTGACTCGCCGTGCCCAGCACGCCGATTCGATGGGGGACGTTCCCGCAGCACTCGGCTATGCGGAGGAGGCGTTGCGGATCACCGAGACCCAGGGCTCCGAGCCGCGGCGGCTCGCCTTTCATCTGACGTTTGCCGCCCACTTCCTCAACGATCTCGGTCGATACGAGCAGGCGGAGACGATGCTGAATCGGGCTATCGGGGCCGATCCCACCTGGTCGTCCTCACGGGCGACGTTGGGTGCGGTGCTGATGTCCGACGGAAGGCTCGAAGAGGCATTGACGGCCTATGAGGCAGCAGCATCCTTGAGTCCGGACCCCGGCACGCTCGCGATCCTCGGTGATCTCTCCATGGCCCTGGGTGATGAGCGGCGAGCCGAGGTCTTCTACGACCGGGTGGAAATGGCAGCCAGCGAGACTCCCGTTCATCAGGACGCCTATAGGCGGACGCTGGCCCAATACCTGGCCGATCACGATCTGGAGCCGCAGCGTGCAGTCGAGCTCGCCGAGGTCGATGTGAGTCAGCGATCGGATCCGTTTGGCCTCGACACCTACGCCTGGGCCCTGTACCGAGCCGGCCGGGTCGAGGAAGCCAGAAGCCAGATCGACAAGGTCCTCGATGTCGGACTCAGGGAGCCGCAGATCCTCTACCACTCAGGCCTGATCGCCCTGGCCGAAGGGAACGAGGAGCAGGCGCGCCTCGAGCTCTCCGAGGCCCTGGACAAAGCACCAATGTTCCATCCCCTCCAGGCTCCTCATGCCAAGAGCGTGTTGGAGTCATTAGAGGATTGATCAACCAACCTGTCACCGGCCCGAGATGTCTGGGTACATTCCAGGCCGGTGACAACCAGTTCGATGGATGGTGGGAGCTGGACCAATTGGGTCGGCAACCAGTCTTTCTCACCGAGGGAGATCGTGGGCGTCGATTCGGAGACCGACGTCCAGCGTGAAGTGGCCAGGGCGTCCTCCAGCGGACGCTCGATCCGCACGGTCGGCACCGGGCACTCGTTCACCCCGATCGTCGAAACGGATGTGTTGCTCGACACCAGCCGGCTCCGCGGGATAATCGAGGTCAATCCGAGACAACTCACGGTGAAGGCCGGGCCCAAGACCACCATCGCTGATTTCGGAGATCCCCTGTGGGAGCATGGCCTGGCTCTCGCCAATCAAGGCGACATCGACACACAGGCGATAGCCGGCGCCATCGCCACCGCGACCCACGGGTCGGGCCTGAAACAGCCCAACTTCTCGGCGGCGCTCGAAGGAGCGAGGTTCATCGACGGATTGGGGAATCTCGTCGAGATCACCAGAGACAGCGATCCGGAGGTCCTTCAAGCCCTCCAGGCGTCGATTGGTCTGCTCGGCATCATGACCGAGGTCACTTTGAAAGTCGTCCCCGCTTACGACCTGCACGCCCGAATCGACATCATGAAGTACGACGAGGTCATGGAGCGCTTCGAGTCCGACCTGGAGGAGTACCGCCATTTCGGCCTGTTCTGGATGCCGACCGAGGCCTCGGCCGCCCTCTACAACCTCCATGACGCCGGCACCGACGATTGTGTGGTCAAGAGATATCGGGAGGTCGAACCTGGCACGTCGGCCGACGATCTGCCTGAGGGCGAGCGAATCGACCGCTCCTACCGGATCTATCCGATGGTCTACGACCCGAATTTCCATGAGGTCGAGTACTTCCTGCCCATCGAGCAAACCCGGGAGATCATGGACGGGATGCGAAAGCTGATGCTCGACTGGCTCCCGCTGAGTGTCTACCCGCTGGAGATCCGGGTGGTCGCCGCCGACGATGCCTGGATGAGCCCTAATTATCGGAGGGACAATCTCGTTGTCTCAATCTCAGGAGAGCCAGGAACCGACTATTGGCCATACCTCCGCGCCTGCGACGAGCTGTTCGCCGAGTATGGCGGCCGACCCCATTGGGGCAAGATCCATTTCATGACATCGGAGCGCATCGCTGCCCTGTTTCCCCGGTATCAGGACTTCCTCGAGATGCGTCGGCGATTCGACCCCAACGGGACCTTCCTCAACCAACACCTGCGTTCGCTGTTCCAGTGACCAATCGACACAGGAAGAGGGGATCCCTCAGGGGAGCCGGCCGAACCAAACCAGCGAGCCCACGCCGGCCAAGCTGAGGAGGGCCAGAGCGGCGCCGGCAAACCAGTCACCGATCTCAACTTGTTCCTTCTCGACGGTGACGGAGCGCCCGAGATCCTCATAGACCTGGCTGAGCTGCTCGACAGACGCCGCGGTGAGTGCCTTGCCGTCGGTCTGGCGGGCCAGTTCGGCCAGGGCTTCCTCGTTGACCGGCACCGGGACCTCGCCTTCGAATGGGTCCATGATCGTCCCGGCGTCCGTCCCGAAGGCAATGGTATGAACCGGAATGCCGGCAGTGCGGGCTGCGGTGGCAGCCTCGTCGTTGGTGCGACCCATCGTTGTCTCACCATCGGAGAGGACGACAATCGTGCCCACGGCCTCGTCAGAAGTAGCCGACTCGTCATCTGTCTCGCTGCCGGAAGCCTCGATGGCGTCGATACCAAGGAACACGGCCTCGCCGATGGCGGTTCCCTCGCCCAGGCCACTGTGGTTGATGGCTCCGTCGATGACCCGGCGCACCGCGTCGATGCGGGTGGTCGGAGAGATCAGGTTCCTGGCCACCCCGTCGAATCCGACGACCCCGACCGCGACGCCCTCGGGCACCGCGTCGAGAAAGGCCCCGGCAGCCTCCCGGGCCGCGTCGACCCTGGACGGCGAAACGTCTTCGGCCTCCATTGAGATCGATGTGTCGATTGCCAGAACCACCAGCTGGGTCGACTCACGGGTTTCGCCGGCGATCACCGGGCGGGCGAAGGCCATGGTCGCCACCACGGCGGCAACAATCAGCCCGATGGCCGGGAGATGGCGGCGCCATCCAGGACGGTCCGGTGCCACCTGGTCGAGCATCTCGACCGTCGTGAATCGCACCGCATAACGACGGCGCCTCGCCTGCAGCACCAGGTAACCGACCGTGAGGGCCACGGGCAGGATGAGAATGGCCAGACGGCCAGGCGAGAGAAACCCGAAATCGCTCATCGTCCCGACCTCCCCGCCGACATCAGTCTCGCCTTGCGACCTGACACGAAACGCACGAAGTCGAGAACCCAATCGCGATCTGTTCGCAGGACCAGGTGATCGGCGCCACACGACTTGAGACGGTCCGCGACATCGGCCCGGCGCTGCTCGGCCAAGGCGGCGTAACGCTCGCGAACGCCATCCTTGGCTGTATCGATCAGTCGACGCCTCCCCGTCTCGGGATCGACCACTGCGATCAACCCGACATCCGGCAGGTCGACCTCCCGGGGATCCACCACCTCGACGGCGATCAATTCGTGTCGAAGGCACATGGCCCGCAAGGGGCGCTCCCAATCGGGAGATCCCAGGAAATCGGAGATGACTACTGCCATGCCTCGACGGCGAGCGACCTGGCCGACCATCTCGATGGCTCGACCGAGGTCGCCGGTCTCCCCGTCCTCAGGAGCGTCGAGGAGCGCAGTGAGAACTCCGCCCGCATGTGCCGAGCCACCATGGGCGGGGATGAGAAGCGGACGAGAACGTCCCTTCCGGTTGGTCGACCGAGCCGCCCCCACCCGGTTTCCACCGTTCGAGGCAAGCAGGGCAAAAGCACCGGCCGCGGACCAGGCAACCTCGTGTTTCGTGGCTCGGCCCGTGCCGAACCCAAGACTCGACGAGGAGTCGAGGATCAGCCAGACGTCGAGCTCGTGGTCGGCAACCATGTCTCGGACGTGTGTGTCATGGGTCCGGGCTGTCACCGCCCAGTCGATGTAACGGGGATCGTCGCCCGGCACGTAGGGGCGGGATTCGCCCCTCTCGGTCCCGTGGCCCGGAAAGAGCCCGGCATGATCGCCGGCGAGGAGGCCATTCAGCCGGCGAAGCACCGTGAGCCGCAGCCGCTCGATCGGGACCTGCGACGGCGACGTGAGACGCGATGTGCGCGGGATCGGCTCGACCCCTTTGGGGGGCCCGGATCGTCTGAGCTGCATCAGACTGCCAGCGGAGCCCGGTTCCCGGCCAACCGGGAGGACGAGACACGCGGTGAGGTCACTGTTGTCAGCACCTCGACCAACACATCGTCGACGGTCACCCCGTCGGCGACCGCGTCGAACGACAGCACCAGCCGGTGGTTGAGGACGTCGTAGGCGATGTCGTAGACGTCCTGCGGGAGGAGATGATCCCGCCCCCGCAGCAGGGCAAGGGCTCTACCGGCGTTGATGAGCCCGATGCTGGCTCGGGGACTGGCGCCGTAGGCGAGCAACCCGTCGATGGCCACGCCGTGCTCGGCCGGGTTCCTGGTGGCGAGCACCAGCCTGACCGCATAGTCCTGCACCGCCCGGTCGACGTACACCGCTGACGCCGCCGCCTGAAGCCCCGCCACATCATCGGTCGACAGAAGGGCAACTGGTGATCCGGATGCCTGGTGCCGGGAACGGTCGACGATCTCGTGTTCCTGGTCGGGTGTCGGGTAATCCACCGGGATTCGCATCAGGAACCGGTCCCGCTGAGCCTCCGGCAGGGGGTACACACCCTCCGACTCGATCGGGTTCTGCGTGGCGAGCACGAGGAACGGCAGCGGCAGGGGATATGTGGTGCCCCCGATCGAGATCTGACGCTCCCCCATCACCTCGAGCAGCGCCGACTGGACCTTGGCAGGGGCACGGTTGATCTCATCGGCCAAAACGAAGTTGGCGAAAACCGGGCCTAACTCCACATCGAACCGCTCGGTCGACGGCCGGTAGATCCGGGTGCCGACGATGTCCGAGGGCAACAGGTCGGGTGTGAACTGGATCCGGTTGAAAGTGCCCCCGAGGGTCTTGGCCAATGTGGACACCGTGAGTGTCTTGCCCAAGCCGGGCACGCCTTCGAGAAGGCAATGCCCTCCGGCCATGAGTGCGACCAGGACGCGCTCCAGAACACGGTCCTGGCCAACGATGACTCGCTGCAACTCGGCCATCACCTCACGCAGCTGGACTCCGTGGAGCCCCGGCTGCGCCGCGTCGCTCCTCGTTGTGAATTGACTGGTGGTCATGAGGTCTCTCCCTCCCCTGGTGTCGCCGGGGCGGGGATCCCAAGCAGTTCCTCCAGTAGCTGTTGTAGTTCCGGCGGGATGTCGGTGGTGCCGAACATCTCGTTGAGCATCTCTTCCAGGCCGGGAAGATCCTCGAGACCTCCCGGTCCTTCGGGGCCGAACAGGTCATCGAGGCCGGGCAGAAGGTCTTCGAGGCCGGGAACCAAGCCTCCCAACCCACCCGCGTCCTCCGGGGCGGGAACAGTCGGCGCGTCGGCGCCGCCGTTCGCCTCGACCTCTTCCATCAGCGACGCGAAGTCCTCGACAGGCACCGCGAACCCGACACCGTCGTTACCGCCAGACATGGAGGCGATCGCGGTGTTGATGCCGATGACCTTGGCCTCGGCGTCGGCGAGGGGGCCTCCCGAATTGCCCGGGTTGATCGGGGCGTCGGTCTGGATGAGCCCGGTGAGAGTGCCCATTGGCGTCTCGAGCTCACGGTCGAGGCCGGAGATGATCCCCGCAGTCACTGACTGCTGGAACCCGAACGGGCTCCCCAGCGCGATGGCAGGCTCGCCCACCTCAACCGTCCCCGGCTCGGCGATGTTCGCAGCCACGAGATCCGTTGCATCGGTGAGAGCAACGATGGCCAGGTCACGCTCGGGGATCCGCCCCACCACCCGACCGCTGAACGAACGCTCGTCGGCGGTCATGACGGTCACCTCATCGGAGAATGAGACAACGTGATGTGCGGTGAGGACCAGCCCTGAGGTGTCGTAGATCACGCCCGAGCCGACTCCTCCGCCGGCCTCCAACCCGCCGAGGATCTCGATATGGACCACAGCGGGACCCAGGGCTGCTGCAACCGCGCCCGGACTACCGGCCTCTGCCTCCTCGGCAGCCACCGTCGGTGTGGTCGTGAGCGGCTCTTCGCGCTGCCAAAGCCAGACCGCGGCGCCAACAAGTACCACCACGACCGCCGTCAGCGCATAGGTGAACATGCGCAGACCGCTTCTCGGCGTCTTCTCCGCCACCTCCGTCTGCTCTGTCGGCACCACCACCGGCTGCTCCTCGGTGAGCGGCGGGTGCGGGTCGCCGATGGGCGGCGAAGCCGGAAGGTCGCGCCAGGACCGCCGTCTGGGGCGGAGCTTGGGCGGGCCGGGGTCGAGTTGGGTCAAGGCATCCTCCGTGTGGTCAACCGCCGCAACATATGGGATGACCTTTAAAGGGCCTGTCAAGCCAGCGCCGTCGTAAGACGGTCCGCCCGTGCCTCAGTTTGGCGACACCATGGAGCCTGCCCCGTCGCTCCTCTACGATCCGAGCAGACCTGCCTCTGTCAGCTTTTCGATGGCGGCGCTCCTCGAGGAGACCCCCAATTTCCGGTATATGGACGTGGTCTGGGTCTTCACGGTGCTGTGAGTGACATAGAGCCGGTCGGCGATCTCGCCGAAGGTGAGGTGGGTCGAGAGGTACGGGAGCAAACGAAGCTCGGCCCCGGTGAGCGAGGACGCTCCCATGTTGCCGACAGGGATCCGCTCCACCATTCTTCGCACTTGTTCCACTTGGTCGGGCAGTTGGCCCAGCATGGGCCGCACTCGAATGATGTCGGTGGCTTGCCGGAGCACTGTCTTCGCTCCATCTCGATCGCCCAGGGCGACATACGACCGGGCCAACTCGATCAGGGTCTGGACCGACACCACGGGTAGCGCATATGTGAGAAGACCTCTCAGCCGTGCCGCC
>JBEVIF010000216.1:0-5201 GCA_040510795.1 Acidimicrobiia bacterium | reverse complement strand
TTCCCTCATTGGACATTCGAAGACGATGCTTCGCACCCGTGGGGTCTCGAGGCTCTTCGAGATGACCCTGGCCGCCAGCCAGTCCATCCGCACCGGTGCCGTGGGAGCCTGGCTCAATCGCCCCAGTACCGCTGCTCCAGCCACGGATCCCCGTAGTCGTGGTATCCGTTTCTCTCCCAGAACCCACGCCGGTCCTGCGCCAGCAATTCGATCCCCCGCAGCCATTTGGCGCTCTTCCAAAAATAGAGATGCGGAACCAGGAGACGCGCCGGCCCGCCGTGCTCAGGGTGGAGCGGTTGCTTGTCGTAACCGGTCGCGACCCAGGCCCGGCCCTCCATCACGTCGGCCAATGGGAGGTTGGTCGTGTAGCCGCCGTAGCTGGAGGCCATGATGTGGGTCGCTTCTGTCTCCACACCCTCGAGCAGCGTGTCGACCGACACGCCGGTCCAGGTCGTGTCCAGCTTCGACCACTTCGTCACGCAGTGGATGTCGAGAGTCACCGTCTCCGAGGGCAGAGCGTTGAACTCGTCCCAGCTCCAGGATCTCGGCTCATCGATCAGCCCGGTGATCTCGAACCTCCATTTGTCCAGCGAAATCCGGGGTGTTGGGCCTGCGGACAGCACCGGGAAGTCGTGGGCGACGTATTGGCCCGGGGGAAGGCGGCTCGGGTCGACGTCAGGGCGCCGTCCTATGAACCCACGTGAGATGATGGCCATCGAGAGCCGAGACTATCTACACAACGCTTCCGTAGGCGTGAAGACATGATCGAGCGCCTTCTCGGAGGCGATTGGCTCGTGGTCGAGATCGATGGCGAGCCGATCGACACCGAAACTCCGAGGGCGGTTCGATTCGAAGGGGACCGGGTGGCCGGACGGGTCGGCGTCAATCAGTTCACGGGCTCGTTCACCTTGGACGGCGACACGCTCCAGGTGGGACCCGCCGCCTCGACACGCATGGCAGGGGCCGCCCGAGCTGATGGCACTCGAGGACCGATTCAACTCACATCTGGATGGGGAGCACGAGATCGCCCTGGAGGGCAATGTCCTGACCCTGTCACGGGAGGAACACTCGATGGCTTTGGAACGGGCCCCGTCTCTTCCGGGTCCGGTCGGGGAGCCCGGCTGAGGCCGACGAGGCGCCGTTCGATGGCGGGGCCGAACCGCGCCCCCGCCCAAAGGACGAGCACAAAGCCACCTGCTCCGATCCCCCACATCCATGCCGGGGCTCCTTCCAACCCAGCCATGGTGAACACGCCGACAGCCACGGCGGGAATCCGCCCCACTGTCGCAATCAGCATGAAGCGACCGAACCAGATACCGGACAACCCGGCAAGGGCGCACACCGCGTCATCGGGGAGGAACGGGAGGAGGAAGACGAGCCATATGAGCAGACCGCCGCGGGCCGTCATCAGGCTCTGATATCGCTTGACCCGCTCCGCACCGGCCAACCTGATCGCAAGCGGCCTCCCCCATCTGCGCGCCACCAGGAACACAACCGCCGATCCCAAGGCCATCCCGCCCAGGCTCAGGGCGAGGGCAGGCCATGGGCCGAAGGCGAGGGCGCCGACCGGCGGGAAGAGCGTTCCCGGTATCGGGACCACCACCACCTGCGCCGCCTGGGCGAGGAGATACCCGATCGGGCCCCAGGCACCGAGGCCTTCGACCCACGCCCTGAATGCTTCGGGGCTGGCCAGGGTCTGGGAGAGGCCGGCCCACCAACCACCGATGTCGTCGCCGACCACCAACATCGCACCGACCGCGACCAACGCCACGGCCAGCCAGGTGATCAGACGCGGTTGGTGGCGACGCCCGGAGGGGCGATCGGGCACGTCTTCGATGAGGGTGGGGTCGACCAAATCCACCCCACGAGCATGATGCAACCCGGCCACTCCCACCATCGGGGAATTCCCCCGGAATCCCCCGATGAACTAGGGGTGGAACCAGGTCAACCAATCGGCTGATCCTGCTGCTCATCCGCGGCAGGACCGGATACTGACCAGACGGACGATGTGGAAGCCCGGGCGATCCGGCACGTTGGCAACTATCTGCTTGATGTCGTGCTCATGGATCTCCGCATGCCCGAGATGGACGGTGTCTCCGCGATCAGGCAGACGACCGATCTCGGGATCCGTGCTCGGTTCATCGTGTTGACCACCTTCGACACCGATAGCGACGTGCTGCCCGCGATCGAAGCCGGGGCGACCGGGTACCTCCTCAAGGACGCGCCCCGAGCGGAGCTGCTGAGGGCGGTGTATTCGGCCGCCGCCGGAGAAGCTGTCCTCTCCCCGAGGTCGCCGCCCGCCTTCTCGACCAGGTCCGCCAGCCCGTGAAGGAATCCGTCAGCCAGCGCTAACTCGAGGTGCTTCAACTCGTCGCAGCGGGAGGGACCAACCGGGAGGTCGCCGAGCGGCTCTTCGTAAGCGAGGCAACTGTGAAGACCCACCTCCTCCACATCTACGCGAAGCTCGGCGTCAACGACCGTGCCGCCGCGGTGGGCACCGCTTTCGAGAAGGGCCTGCTCACCCCGGGCGAGCGCCGATAACGCACGATTACTGGGCGGCTAAGGCGGCCGCCAGCTTCTCCACGGTCGAGGCGTCGTGCTGGGCTGTGATACCAACGATCACCAGGTCGAGACCGGCTTGGAACAGCATGTCGGCGCGTCCAGCCACCTCGGCGGGATCGGGCTCCGGGTCGACTTGCAGATGTGATGACAGGGTGATCTCCGATGGGTCGCGCCCCACATCGGCGCAGTGCCCCCACAGCACGTCTCTGAGCCGGCGCCACTCGTCTTGCTCTTCCTCGACGAACTGCGCGTCCCACATCGAGGCGAACCGCGCCACCAGTCGGAGGGTCCGCTTCTCGCCGCGGCCCCCGATCACTATCGGCGGTCTGGGCTTCTGCACAGGCTTCGGCTCGTTCCGAGCCTCGCGCAGCGAGTAGAACCTGCCCTGGAAGTCGGTCGTCTCCTCAGTGAGGAGCAGGTGGATGACCTCGGTGCCCTCCTCGAAGCGCGTCATGCGCTCGTCGACCGTCCCCAGGTCCATCCCGTAGGCATCGGCTTCGAGTGGGTTCCAGCCTGCCCCCAAGCCCAACTCGAGGCGTCCCTTGGAGACGATGTCGAGGGATGAGGCCATCGAGGCAGTCACAGCCGGGTGCCGAAAGTGCATTCCGCACACCATCGTCCCCAGCCGGATCCGTTGAGTGGCCTGGGCAAGGGCGGAGAGGGTCACCCATGCCTCCAGGCAAGGGCCATTGGTGTCGCCCCGAATCGGGTAGAAGTGATCGAAGTTCCATGCCGACTCGAAAACCTCGGCGGCGTCGGCAGCCCTCCACACTTCGAGCATCTTGTCCCATGTCGTGTGATGAGTCGGTGTCTTGATGGCGTAACGGCCCACTGTCGACCTCCTGAGAACCTGTTGCCGGGTGGCGATCGTATTGGCTACTGTCCGCAGCCACAATCGATTGTTCATACAAATTGCACGATCGACTCAGCAAACGATTGTGGCCGATGCCGGCGGTGCGGGATGCCGGCGAGAACTGAGGAGGAGTGAAGCGATGAGCACGAGCCGAAGATGGACACGATGGTGGACGGTGCTATTTGCCCTCGCTGTGGTCGCAGCCGCCTGCACCACAGGAGCGACGACGGACTCGACCACCGACGGGAGCGAAGCCCCGGCGACGACAACAGCGGAGGGGGAAGCCCCTGCCACCACCGGAGGTGGTGAGGGGGAGGGAAGCGGTGACGTGTTCGTTCACGCCGCCGACGACGAGGCGACGACCTTGGACCCCGCCCAGGTGGAGCCCGGCGAGGGTGGTGAGACGATCATCACCCAGGTCTACGAGAGGCTGATCGAGGTCGGTCCCGATGGGCCGGAGCTGGTCCCCGGCCTGGCCACGGAGGTTCCGACGATCGACAACGGGCTGATTTCGGAGGACGGTCTCACCTTCACCTTCCCGATCAGGGAAGGCGTCGTGTTCCATGACGGCACCGAGCTGACGGCGGAGGATGTGAAGTATTCCTGGGACCGGGCGATGACCATGGACCTCCCGGATGGGAACGCAGGGCTCCTCTCTGACATCGTGGCCGAGACGACTGTTGTCGACGACTTGACCTTCGAAGTGACCTTGCAACAACCCAGTGCCGCCTTCCTCAACGCGGTGGTCACGTCCTCGGTGGCTTCGATTGTCAGCCAGGACGCGGTCGAGGCAAATGGAGGTGTCGCCGCAGGAGAGGTCAACGAGTTCCTGACGGCCAACCCCGTGGGCTCCGGTGCGTACCAATTGGACGCATGGAACCGGGGCGAGAACTTCCAGCTCGGTGTGTTCGGTGACTATTGGGGCACCCCGGCCAACATCGATGTCCGCATCGACATCGCCCCGGATACCGACACCCGGATCCTTGGGCTGCGGGCCGGTGAATACGACATGATGGAGATCGATCCCTCCTTGGTGCCTGACCTCGAGGGGGCGGAAGGCGTCGAGATCTACTCAGGCGGGTTCCTGCTCGAGCCAATCCACATCGGATTCAACACCCGGTTCGAGGAGGGTTCGCTCCCCCCCGAAGACACGATCGGTCCCGAGTTCTTCCAGGACCCGCGGATCAGGCAGGCCTTCAACCTCACCTTCGACTACCAGGGCTTCATCGACGGCGCCCTGGGCGGGTTGGGCGGAGGGGTGCCTCACTACTTCCCGCAGGGGATGCTGGGGTACAGCGAGGACTACCCGGTGTACGAGCAGGACTTGGCCGCAGCCCAGGCCTTGTTCGAGGAGGCCGGTGTGTGGGACGAGGGCTTCACGGTGTCGGTTATCGCCGAAGAAGGGAACCTGTTCGAGGTGGCGTCGCTCGTCCTTCAGGACTCGATGGCGGCGCTGAACCCAGCCTTCGAGATCCGGGTTTTGGCCCAGGCCGAATCACAGTTCGACGAGGCCCACGGCTCGGATCCGATCCCATACGCCTTGTGGGCCAAGAACGCGGATCCGTTCGCCGACCCCGCTGCCTTGATGAACGCCTACATCCATCCCGACGGGGAATGGGGGACGGTGCACGGGATGAGGGAGATGTATCAGGACCCCGATGCAGTCGCAGGGCTCATCGACGAGGCCGCCACCGAGCTCGACACCGACGCCCGGCTCGGCCTCTACGAGGAGCTGGCGCCGATGCTGTACGACGATCCGATGTGGATCATCGCGGGAAACGAGACG
>JBEVIF010000215.1:0-3042 GCA_040510795.1 Acidimicrobiia bacterium | reverse complement strand
TCTGCCCCTGCGCTGGCCTGCGGCAATTCGATGGTGTTCAAGCCGGCGGAGCTCACGCCGCTCACCGTCCTGAGACTTGCCGAGATCTACACAGAAGCCGGGCTCCCCGGGGGGGTGTTCAACGTCGTTCAGGGCGACCACCGCACCGGGGAGGCCCTCGTAGCCCATCCCGGCGTCGCCAAGGTGTCGCTGACGGGTGAGGTCGGCACCGGGAAGATCGTCATGGCCAATGCCGCCGCCACGCTCAAGCACGTCACCCTCGAGTTGGGTGGGAAGAGCCCGCTGATCATCTTCGACGATGCCGATGTCGACAATGCGGTCTCAGCCGCTCTCATGGCGAACTTCTATACCCAGGGTGAGATCTGCTCCAACGGGACCAGGGTCTATGTCCACGAGGAGATCCACGACGAATTCCTCGACCGTCTGGTGACGCGAACCTCGAAGATGAAGATCGGCGACCCGATGGACCCCGACACCCATGTAGGTGCGCTCATTTCGCATGAGCACATGGACAAGGTTCTCTCCTACATCGACGCCGGCAAGACGGCCGGGGCGACCGTGGTCATCGGTGGGGAGCGTCCCTCAGACCCGTCCTTGGAGGGCGGTTTCTTCGTCGAGCCGACTGTGTTCGATGCCTGCACCGACGACATGTCCATCGTCCGGGAGGAGATCTTCGGCCCGGTCATGGCCGTGCTCAGCTTCCGCGACGAGGACGATGTCATTGCCCGGGCCAACGACACTCCGTATGGGCTGGCAGCGGGAGTGTTCACCAAGGACATCCAACGTGCCCATCGGGTGGTCGCCAGGCTCGAGGCGGGCACGATCTGGATCAACAACTACAACATCACCCCGATCGAGATGCCCTTCGGCGGCTACAAGCAGTCCGGGATCGGCCGGGAGAACAGCCTGGTCACCATCAACCACTACACGCAAGTGAAGAGCGTGTACGTGGAGATGGGCGACGTCGAGGCGCCGTACTAGGTAGGAATCGGAGAGGGAGGTGAGGGAAGTGGCTGATCGCTTCCTGGCGGGCAGGACCGCCATGGTGACGGGTGGGGCGTCAGGAATGGGGCTGGCAATGGCTCAGGCGTTTGCCTCGCAGGGTGCCAATGTCAGCATCGGGTCTCTCCTTTCTGCCAGCTCGAAGACCGAAGGTGAAGTAGTCCACATCCCGGGGCAGGAGCAGATGAACCATGCCGTCTCGGTCATCGAGGGGGAAGGGGTTGAGTGCCTCGGCCTCGATCTCGATGTCACGTCCGATGATTCGGTCGAGGCATTTCATCAGGCGACAGTCGACCGATTCGGCCCGGTCGACATCCTGACCAATGCCGCTGGTATCACCGCCGAGCAAACCATCGTCGGGCATCCCGACGCCCTGTGGGACAAGGTGATCGACGTCAATCTCACCGGCACCTACCGGGCGATCAAGCGGGCGTTGCCCGGGATGATCGAGAGGGGGTGGGGCCGTATCATCAACATCGCCTCGACGGCGGCGTCGGTCGGTGCGCCCACTTCAGGCGCCTATTGCGCATCCAAGGCCGGTGTGGTCGGGCTGACCATGTGTGTTGCTCTCGAGGGTGCCCCGCACGGGGTCACCTGCAATGCGATCAGCCCAACCTGGGTCGATACCTCGTTTGGCCGGGAATGGATGTCCGACATCGCCGAGAAGCAGGAACACCGATCGGGGGAGGAATACATCTCCGACGTGGAGAAGACCAACCCCCAGGGCCGTCTCATCTCCCCGACCGAGATCGGCGCCCTCGCCCTGTTCCTCTGCAGCGACGCCGCCCGTGGGATAACGATGGAGGACCTGCGGGTGTCGGCCGGCTCGCTCTGGTAGAAGCCTTCTGAATTTCTTACGCAAGAACCTTGTAATTGTCAGGGCCTCGTCGATACAATCGAACATATGTTCGATGTTGTCGAGACTTCGAACTTCCCCACCGAACCGCCTTTCGAGCTGATCGCTCCCGAGGATCTGGTCGACGAGTTGGCGTCGGCGTTTCGTCGTCGTGAACGCGAGGAGGCACGTGCTGTCGTCCTTCTGGCCCGGGCCTCGGAGACCAAGGCGTTCGAACATGACGGCTTTCCGTCATTGACCGCACTGCTGGTCCAACGGATGTCAATTCACCCCGGCGAGGCGCAACGTTTGGTCCATCGAGCCAACACCATCTCAGAAATGCCATTGGCTGGGATGGCCTACGACCGGGGAGCAGTCAGCGGGGCACAGGTCGATGTCCTCGCCGAAACCAGGGCAGTCGCTCCCGAGGCGTTCACAGCTGCGGAGGGAGCTCTCGTCGAACTGGCCATGGACACTCCGGCGGTCCGAGAACTTCGCAAGAAGCTCGACTACTGGCTCGATCAGGTAGCCCGGGACGAACTGGCCGAAGAGCGCCACCTGGTTCGCGAGATGAGAGCCCTGAATCTGAGACGGGAACAGGGGATGATGCGGATCAACGGTTGGATGGACATCGAATCCGGCGAACAGCTCGCCGCCAGACTCGAACCCGGTCCCCCCCTCCCCGGTGACACCCGCAATGTTGCCGCCCGACGGGCCGACCTCCTCCTCGAAATGGTCGAATCGAACACTGACCGACCCGGCCTCATCGTCCATGTCTCCGCCGAAACCCTGGTCCAAGACAAGCCAGGCATCTCAGAAACCGAACATGGGACCTTCCTCACCGCCGACGAGATACGACGGATCTCATGTGACGCCAACCTGGCCAGAGTCGTGTTCGGACCCGACAGTCAACCCCTCGACGTGGGACGGACCAAACGACTGGTCACCCCAGCCCTCCGGATCGCAGTCATGGCCCGAGACCTGCACTGTGTCTTCCCCGGTTGCGACCGGCCCGCCAGCTGGTGTGATGTTCACCATCTCATCCCCTGGTCGCAAGGTGGGCCGACCAGCCTCGACAATCTGGTCCTTCTCTGCCGGCATCATCACACTCTGGTGCACGAAGGAGGCTGGCGAATCGAAGGAACCCCTGGTCATCTCGACTTCTACCGTCCGAACGGAAGCCACCTGGGCGTCGAACCGCCACC
>JBEVIF010000214.1:0-3192 GCA_040510795.1 Acidimicrobiia bacterium | reverse complement strand
TGTGTGAAATTGGCCAGATGGTGACGAAGGCCTTCCCGATCAGGTCCTCGAGCGGTATGGGGCCGAATCGCCTGCTATCGAAGGACGCGTCGCGGTTGTCGCCCATCACGAACACTTCGTCGTCGGCAACGGTGATGGCGGGCTCATCGGGCATGAAGACCTCGGGAAGATAGGGCTCCTCGAGCGGAGTCCCGTCCACCACGATCTGATTGTTCGTCACCTCGATCGTCTCGCCCGGCAGACCGATCACCCGTTTGATCAGATCCTCGTGACCCCGCGTGCGGATGCCGACCGCCTCCAGGACGGACCGGATCACGGCTTCGGGGATCGACTCCTCGACTTCCTCTTCTCGAGGGTCACGAAAGACGACGACGTCGCCACGCTGCGGTTCGCCCCACTGATAAGCCAGCTTGTTCACCATGACCCGGTCGTTGACCTCGATGGTGGGAAGCATCGACTCCGACGGAATCCAGAACGGCTGTATCAGGAAGGTCTTGATGATGACCGCAATGGTCAGGGCGGTAAGGAGTAATCCGGGCAGCTCGGCGAGGAACGAACGCCGGCGTTTCGGCGTCTCTGGGACCGTCTCCTCGTCGATGGGGCTCGTGTCGTGCGAGATCAGTCGCGAAGCTCCTTGATGCGGGCCGACTTTCCGACCCGATCGCGCAGGTAGTAGAGCTTGGAGCGACGGACATCGCCACGACGGACGACCTCGATCTTGGAGATGATCGGGGCATGAACCGGGAAGACCCGCTCGACGCCGACCCCGAAACTCAACTTGCGGACGGTGAAGGAGGCCCGTGCCCCCGCCCGGTTGCGGGCAATGACAAGGCCCTCGAAGATCTGAACGCGCTCTCTGCCCCCTTCGACCACGCGGACGTGCACTTTGACGGTGTCGCCGGCCCGAAAATCGGGGATATCGTCGCGGACGTGCGCGCTCTCAACTACGTGAAGATCGTTCATGGAGGACTCCTAGAGGCGCCGGGAGTAGCTCGGTAGTCCCGGCCGCGGCGAATTGTATCAGGTCTCTGAACTCTCGCCATCCGGCAGCAGGTCAGGTCGGCGCTCTCTGGTGCGCCGCACGCGTTGCTCCCTTCTCCACTCCTCGATCACGGCGTGATTGCCGGAGAGGAGCACTTCGGGCACCTCCCACCCCTTGAAGTCGGCAGGCCGGGTGTACACCGGCTCCTCGAGCAAACCATCCCGGAAAGACTCGCTTTCAGTCGAATCGGGATTGCCCACGACGCCGGGGAGCAACCGGGCAATTCCCTCGATCGCAAGCGCCGCGGCCACCTCGCCACCGGCGACGACGAAGTCGCCCAAGGAGGTCTCCTCGTCGATGTAGTTGTCGACCACCCGCTGGTCGACTCCTTCGAATCGACCACAGACGAACGTGATCTCGGGCATCGCCGCCCAACGGTCAAACGTGGGCTGTTTGAGCGGCTTCCCGGCCGGGGTGAACAGGACCCGGTGGGTGCCGGCCAACGGCTCCAAAGCGGCCGCCAACGGCTCCACCATCATCACCATCCCCGGCCCACCACCGAAGGGGGCGTCGTCCAGTTGGCGATGCCGGCCCACGCCGTGCTCGCGCAGGTCGAGCAGGACCACTTCGATGATCCCGGCCTCGATGCCCCGGCTCACGATGGAGACCCCCAGAGGCCCATCGAAGAAGCCGGGAAACATCGTCACGACGTTGATCCGCACGTTCGGAAGGCTAGGGCGGGGCATTCATGGCCGATATCCTCGGCTCCTGGGCCATTTCCCCCGGCTCATCCGGAGAGTTGACATGTCCATCGACCAAGCACCGACAACATGACGCTTGATCATCTGCCGGTCGAGAGTGTCCTGCTCGTCGCGGCCGGGCTCATGGTCATCGGAGTCCTCATAGTTGGAGCTTCCGATCGACTCAGGGTGCCCGCGGCCCTTCTCTCGCTCGGGATCGGCATCCTCTTCGGAAGCGACGTCCTCGGATTGGTCGAAGTCAGCGACATGGCGATGGTCAGGGACATCAGCGTCATCGCCCTCATGATCATCCTCTTCGAGGGCGGCCTCACCACCAAGCCGTCCGTCCTGCGTGAGTCGGGCGTCCCGGGTTTCGTCCTGGCCAACGTCGGGGTCCTTGTCACAGCCGGGGTCGTCGCTACGGGCTGGCAGCTTCTCTTCGACACCGGATGGGAGACGGCCCTCATCATCGGGGCGGTCGTGGCCTCAACCGACGCGGCGGTCGTGTTCGACGTCGTCCGTCGGACGCCCATCCCGAAGCGGCTGGCCGGCATCCTCGAGATCGAGTCGGGAGTCAATGACCCCTTTGCAATCCTCCTCACCATCGGGCTCATCGAGGTCACCAGATCGAGCCCAGGTATCGAGGACTGGGTGGTGTTCGGGGCAAGGCAGCTGTTCGGGGGCATCGCCGTGGGCCTGCTTGGGGGCTGGATCGGCAGCCGGCTGCTACGGCTGCGCCTGAGGTCCTCGGGCCTCTATCCGCTGTTGGCGCTGGCCATGGCCGGGCTCACCTTCGCCGTCGCCTCCTACGTCGGAAGCTCGGGGTTCCTGGCGGTCTACATATGCGGGCTCATGATCGGCGCCCTCGCCCCCCGTCACCGCCGGGTGGTGCGAAGCTTTCATGCCAGCCTGGCCAATGGGGCCGACATCGCCCTCTTCCTGCTGCTGGGTCTGCTCGTCTTCCCGGCCGAGCTGCCCGGGGTCGCCATCCCGGCGTTGGCGGTGACTGCCATTCTGTTGCTGGTCGGGAGACCGCTATCCGTGGTCCTCGCCATGCTCCCCTTCCGGCTGTCCTGGAAGGAGATGACGTTTCTCTCCTGGGCCGGTCTGCGTGGCGCGCTACCGATCGTCCTCGCCACGTTCCCGGCCACCGCCGGGGTCGCTGCCGGTGAAACCATCTTCAACCTTGTGTTCTTCGTCGTGGTCGTGTCGGCTCTCCTCCAGGGGACGACGATTGGGCCGCTGGCTAAGCGCCTTGGTCTCGTCGTCGATCGGCCCGCCTGGCAGTCCATCGCGGAGGCGGTGGAGCTTGAGGACGTGGACGTCGATCTCATCGAGATCGAGGTGACCGACGACCTCGCCCTCGTCGGCACCAGGCTGAGCGAGAACCCGCCGCCCGAGGGGATGCTGATCACGACGATGATCCGCGATCACAAGGCGGCCATCCCCACGCCGGATACCGTGTTCGCT
>JBEVIF010000213.1:0-4477 GCA_040510795.1 Acidimicrobiia bacterium | reverse complement strand
CACCTCGATCCTCGACATCTCGGACCGGACATCGCCTCTCGTGGTACGGCAGTGGGACGCACCCAAGGGGTCCCACACCCACAAAGTCCAGGTGGCCGACGGCCTCCTGATGACCAACCACGAGCTGTTCCGTAGCGAGGGACCGGCCCCGGTGGGGATGGCCATCTACGACCTCGATGACCCGCACGACCCCCAACGCCTCGGCTTCTTCGATACCGGCGGCCGCGGTGTCCACCGAATCGTCTATGAAGGCGGCGGCTTTGCCTACGTCTCGGCGACCCCCGACGGTTACACGGGCAGGATCTGGTTGATCGTCGACGTGTCCGATCCGGCCCACCCGTCCGAAGTCGGTCGTTGGTGGTGGCCCGGGATGTGGACCTCGGGTGGCGAGACCTTGGACACTCCGGAGGGCGAGGATTGGCTCGTCCACCACGCGATGGTCCACGAAAACCGCGCCTACCTTGGTTTCTGGGATGGTGGGATGGTGGTGATAGACGTCTCCGACCCGTCCAGCCCCACGACGATCTCCCGTCTCGGATGGGAGGAAGGAGGACACACCCACACCTGCCTCCCACTTCCCGATCGCGATCTCGTGGTCGTCACCGATGAGGTGCTGACGGAAGGATGCGACGGGGACAGGCACATGGTCAGAGTCGTCGACGTCTCCGATGAGACGGCCCCCTTCGTGCGTTCGATCTGCCCGGTGCCCGAGGGCGATTTCTGTCAACGAGGGCTCCGCTTCGGGTCACACTGCCTGCACGAGAACCGCCCCAATAGCTATCGGAGCCAGGAACTCGTGTTCGCCACCTACTTCAACGCCGGCCTCAGGGTCTACGACCTCGCCGACCCCGACGACCCGGTGGAAATCGCGCACTGGATCCCTGAATGCCCTCCGAACCAGGCTGCGGCCCAGATCAACGATGTTTTCGTATCCGAGGACGACACCGTCTACGTGACCGACCGAGTCAACGGCGGCGTTTACGTCCTCGAGCCAGACACCACCTTGTCCACCCGCATGACGCAAGCTGCGTCGTGAGCAATCGAGGAGACCCGATTCGTCCGTGACGACCTACGACATCCACGCCCATTGCATCCCGGCAGCCTTGCTGGACCTCCTGCGCGAAGAGGGCCCCCGCCTCGGCATCGAGCTGGCAGACGACGGCAAGGGTGAATACGCGGTGATCGGGGGCCGGGTACGCCTGGCCCCCTTCAACCCGGTGCTCACCGACCTCGAGACCCGCCTGCGCACCATGGATGCCACCGGAGTAGACGTCCAGCTCATCTCGGGCTGGATCGACTTGACCGCCTACGCGCTGAGTCCTGCAGTCGGGGCGCAGTACTCGCGCCGGTTCAACGAGATCGTCGCCGCGGAGGCGGGCCGACATCCCGATCGTCTCCTCCCTCTCGGGACAGTCCCCTTGCAGGACCCGGCTCGGGCTGCGGAGGAGCTGGCGTTCGCAGTGAGAGACCTGGGCATGGCCGGGGTACAGATTGCCACGACTGTCGACGGCACCGACCTCGATCAGGCAGGGCTCGATCCCTTCTGGGAGGCGGCAGAGGACCTTGGATGTCCCGTGGTGTTGCACCCCTGTGACCCGCTCCCCGGAGTCGATCTATCGCGCAATTTCCTCGACAACATGGTCGGGCGTCCTGCGGAGAGCACCATTGCGGTGGCTCATCTCCTGTTCAGCGGAGCCCTCGAGCGCTTCCCTGGTCTCGTACTCTGCGTGGTCCACGGCGGCGGCTTCATCCCCTATCAGCTCGGCCGCATGCAACGGGGATTCGACGCGGTCCCCAAGCTGACCGCGAACAACATCTCGACCCCGCCGTCCGAATTGGCACGTCGCCTCTACTACGACACCGTCCTTCACGACCCTGCCCCGCTGGCGTTTCTCGTCGAGCACGTGGGGGCCGATCACGTTCTGATGGGGACCGATTACCCGTTCCCGATGGGTGACCCCACGCCGGTGGACACGGTCGCTTCGATTCCCGGTCTCACGGACGAGCAGAGAGATCTCATCCTCGGAGGAAACGTCGCTCGTCTGCTCGAGGGGACCAACCGTCAATGACAGCGAGGAGACCCGAGGCGTCCTTCAACCCCGAGTTCGAGTCCCTGACCTGCTTCGACTGCGGTGCCCACCACGAAATCGGACGACTCCACTCCGTGTGCGAGTCTTGCGGTCTGCCACTGCAGGTCAATATGAGGTTGAAGCCCGACACTGACCCGGCTTCTGTAATCGACCCTTCAATCCACTCCTTGTGGCGCTACTCGGCGGTTCTACCTGTCCTCCCCGAGGCGGCCATCTCGCTCACGGAGGGATGGACACCTCTGGTGAGAGCCGACGGGCAAACGTGGGTGAAGGATGAGTCCCGGAACCCGACCGGGTCCTTCAAGGCGCGCGGCATGTCGATGGGTGTATCCGCGGCCGTCGCCCTCGGCGTACAACGCCTCGTCGCCCCATCGGCGGGGAACGCCGCAGGTGCGCTAGCGGCGTATGGGGCCGCAGCCGGAGTAGAGGTGCTGGTGGCGATGCCCGAGGACACCCCGCGGCAGTTCGTCGAGGAATGCCGGAATTACGGGGCACAAGTGGAACTGGTCCCCGGCACCATCGCCGACTCGGGCAGGTGGTTGGCCGAGCACAGATCGCCGCACGACTTCGACCTTTCCACCCTCAAGGAGCCGTTCCGCGTCGAGGGCAAGAAGACCATGGGATACGAGCTGTGGGAGCAGTTCGACGGCGACCTGCCCGACGTGATCGTCTACCCGACCGGAGGTGGGACTGGCCTGGTCGGGATGTGGAAGGCCTTCGACGAGATGGAGGCCATGGGATGGATCGGAGCGAGCCGGCCCCGACTCGTCTCGGTGCAATCAGACGGTTGTGCCCCCGTGGTCGAGGGATTCAGGACGAACAGCCGTCGCACCGAGCCCTGGCCCGATGCCCGAACCACGGCCTACGGGCTCCGGGTGCCAAACCCCATCGCTGGGTTCATCTGCCTTCGCGCTCTCCGGGAGACCGGCGGCACGGCGATCGCCGTCCCGGAATCCGACATCGAGACGGGTGCGGCCGCCATGTCTGCGGTCACAGGTGTCGATGCCTGCCCCGAAGCGGGCGCCGCCTGGGCCGCGTTCGAGACTCTGCGGGACCGTGGTTGGATCGGGCCCGAGGAACGGACGCTCGTGTTCAACACGGGGACCGGTCTCAAGTACCGCTGAGGCTGGCTAGCGGCCCTCGGTGCGCGGGTCGAGGACGTCTCGCAAGCCGTCACCTACGAGATTGAAGGAGAGGGCCCACAGGAACACCATCAGACCGGGGAAGGTCGAGGTCCACCACCGTCCCGCGATGATGTCGGCCTGGCCCTCGCTGACCAGGGTCCCCCACTCCGCTTGGCCGGCAACAGCGAGCCCGATGAAGGCGAGGGTCGCACCCAACAACACGGCATGACCCATGTCCAACGTCGCCTGCACCGCCACCGGCGTGAACGAGTTGGGCAGGATGTCTCTCCGGATTATCCCGAAACGGGAGTCCCCGACGGCCCGCGCCGCGTCGACATAGTCCTCTTCACGCACCTGGAGTATCTGACTTCGGACGATCCGGGCGTAGCGCGCCCACATGATCACTATGAGCGCCACGACGATGTTCTCGAACGAAGGCCCGAGAATCGCTGCAATCGCCAGTGGGAACACCAGCGTGGGGATAGCCAGGAAGACGTCCACTACCCGCATCAGGACGGCGTCGACCTTGCCCCCAACGATCCCGGCGGTGCAGCCGACGATGAGACCTATCAGCATGGCGCCCGCGACCACGTAGATCGAGAGCTGCAACGAGAGGCGGGCGCCCCAGACGATTCCGTAGAGGACGTCGCCGCCGAGACGGGTGGTGCCCAGCAGGTGACCCGGTGAACCCGGCGGCGCGGCGACCGCACTCAGGTCCCGCGGCATCTGATAGGCGCCACGCGGGTTCGCGTCGACCAGGAGGGGAGCGAAGATGGCCATGCCCAAAAGGAGCACGATCATGATCGCCCCAAACCTCGTGCTCCCCTTGCTGAACACCTCTCGCGTGGTCGAGGCCAATCGCCCCACCTTGACTCTGAGCGGCGACTCTCGCACCGGCACCCCTGGTGCTCGCTCGGCGCGGACGGCTGAGAACCACATGGGCTAGGTCTTCCTCAGAACGACACGACGGTCGAGGTATCCGTAGAGGACGTCAACCACGAGGTTGACGATCAGGAAGAGGATGCTGGTGAAGATGACGAAGGCGAGCGTGGTCCCCTGATCACCGCTCAGAACCGATGCCGCCATCCAGCTGCCCAGACCTGGCCAGCCGAAGATGGTCTCCACCACCACAGTGCCTTCGAACATGATCCCGATCGCAAGCCCGACCACCGTGATGGTGGGAATGAAGGCGTTGCGACGAGCATGTCGGCGGACGACGAGGTTTTCCGGGAGCCCACGGGCCCGGGCGGCATCGACGTAGTC
>JBEVIF010000212.1:0-8627 GCA_040510795.1 Acidimicrobiia bacterium | reverse complement strand
CACACCGCGGTGCCGGCCACGTTGTGCCCCCCGCCCCGGACGGCGATCTCCAGACCGACGTCGCGGGCGTAGCGCACGGCCGCGGCCACGTCGGCGCTCCCGGTGCATCGGGCGATCAGCCGTGGGCGCCGGTTGACGGCGCCGTTCCAAATGGCTCGGGCGGTGTCGTAGACAGCGTGGTCTTCTGTGATCAGCTGGCCGCGGAATCCGTCGACCTCCATCACGGTTGGCTTCCCGCCCAGATAGCCCGCTTGTTCGGTGGTCGGTGTCGTCATCGATCCTCCTGGCTCGATGGCCTCATCACACCACCGTGGACCGCGGCTGGGAAGTCAAGAATCTGTACTTCACAGTTGAAGGCGGGCGCGCGACACTCGCGTCGTGCGGACGTACGGCCAGTACTGCCCTATTGCACGTGGCGCTGAGATCTTCGCCGAGCGCTGGACGCCACTGATTATCCGCAACCTGTACCTGGGTTGCGGAAGCTTCGGTGAGATCCTGGAGGGCGCGCCCGGGCTCTCTCGCACTCTGCTCTCACAGCGCCTCAAGCAGCTCGAACGGCTCGCCATCGTCGAGTCGGCACCGAAGCCCGACGGACATGGGCGCCATTACGAACTCACGCCCGCGGGTCACGACCTATTCAGAGTCTGCGGGTCACTCGGTGAGTGGGGTGCCCGCTGGCTCCAGATCGCCCCCCAGCATCTCGATCCCTTTGTGGCTCTCTGGTCGATGTGCAACGCGCTCCGCCAAGACCGGCTCCCGGATCGACGCGTCGTGATCCGCTTCGATTTCACCGGCGGCCCGCGCTGCGAGCGGTTATGGCTGCTGATCGAGCGCGGAGACACCGAGATCTGCAAGACGTACCCTGGCGTCGACGAAGATCTCTTCATCACGGCGGAAGCCGAAGCCTTCGTCAAGTGGCACGCCGGTCAGCTGAGCTGGGCCGAAGCCGTCCGCGACGGCCGCATCCAACTCCACGGTCCCTCGTGGCTTGTACGCGCCTTCCCCACCTGGAATGCCCGCAGCCTCTTCGCCCACATCAAGCCGGTCTACCGGCCCGCGGCGAGGTCGGCCAGCTGACATCTCGATACGCGTGAACCCATCTGTCGAGCCGTTGAGGCCGGCCGCCACATGGCGAACCGGATTCTTGTTCCCGCACGCAGCCGCATCCGTCAGGTTCGCCTGATCTCGGATCACAACCCAAGGCCATATCATTGTGAAAGGCCGGTGGCGCATGCTCGAGTGACGGTTGCTCGCGCCGGCAACCACCAACGATCGTCCTCGTGCCCGGGGTAGGTCACAGGTAGTCGACCCTCGAGGAATTGAGTCCGCCTGACTCCACTGATTACCCGGTACGCAAACGACCCTTTCTCCACCCATGGAGCGAGCACGATCCGGAGAGTTTCGGCGTATTCGATGGCCGATTCATCGTCTTCCCACTCGTAGATCCCTCGGTAGAAGTCAGTCGCCCGATCTGTAAGCCAGAGTTTGTTGTGAAAACCGCGGTGCGCCGCGAACAACAAGGTGTTGAAAAGGGACTCGATTCGGAAGAGGGCGTGCCCGAGGCCACTCGACCCGATGAACCGCAGACGAAACCGCACGGCAAGCATCACCTCCGGAATCGTCTCGACGTGGCGCATGGAGGTCTCCCGATAGATTCTCGAGACCGACCCGTCTGCGAACTCGATGTGCGAGTTCACCAGGTCGTTGGGCTGGCGCAACTTCCGTCGGGCAATGAGACCCAAAGTCGAGACGGCGCATCGCATCTCGATCGCGAGGACTGTCAGCACACTCTTTCGGGTATGCCCTTGTTGACTGGTCATGATCGCCAACGGTGCCGCACAGTCTCGGAGGAATTCAGAGTCCAAGGTCACACCCCGGGGCAGAAATGCCGCTGGCGCCAAGTGCCAGAGTCGTTTGGGCGTGCCCGATTGGGACCTCCAGGAAAGACTCGGGTGCTCGAAGGGTAAGGCCAAATATGCCTTCGGAAAGGAGGTGACTCTGTGACGCTGTTGATGGAGAACGAGCGGACCGAGATCACCCGAACTCCCGTCGTGCGCCACATCACCGAGTGGGTGATAGGCGTCGTCGGGGCGGTGACAGCCGGACTGGGAGCGTACGTCTACTACGCCCCGACCAACTGGTTCCTCGGCGATGTGGCCGAGAGCTGGTCCTACGGGCTGTTCATCGGCGCGGGAGCCCTTCTGACTTCCGCATTCGGGGTCTTCGCCCGCCGGGCGTACCTCGAAGACAGACACTGGTCGGTGCGTGTGGTGGTCGCGACTGCATTGTCCGTTGCCGCCCTTGCGGGTGCGGTGGCATTCGCCCTCATCTGGATCCTCTGACCGGTGAGAGAAGGTCCGGAGGCTGTGTCTCCGGACCTTCTCGCTGGCAGAATTGCGAGACGTGGCCCATATAGGCGTACTCACCGCAGGCGGAGATTGCCCAGGGCTGAATGCTGCGATTCGCGGCGTCGTCGCCCGGGCCACGGCTGACGGCCACTCCGTGTCCGGCATCGAAGATGGTTGGCAGGGCTTGATCGCGGGCCGAGTGAGACCGCTGAGGCGAGACGATGTGCGGGGGATCCTCACTCGCGGCGGCACCATCCTGGGGACGTCGCGCACCGACCCTTACGAGCACGGTGATGGACTTACCTCCCTGATGCCGGCGCTGGAAGCCAAGGGCATGGACTCCGTTGTCGTGATCGGAGGCGACGGCTCGTTGCGAACGGCGGCCCGGCTCGGAGAGGAAGGTCTCGCCGTAGTCGGTGTGCCTAAGACCATCGACAATGACATCGAAGGCACAGACGTGTCATTCGGCTTCGACACCGCGGTTCATATCGTCACTGATGCAATCGATCGCCTCACTACCACCGCCGAAGCGCACAACCGGATCATGGTGGTGGAGGTCATGGGGCGGCAGTCTGGGTGGATCGCCGTCCATGCCGGTCTGGCGGGAGGGGCGGAGGCCGTTCTCGTTCCTGAGAAGGAATACGACCTCGACGACCTCGCTCGCAGGTTGGTGGCTCGTCACCAGACGGGTAGGGACTATTCAATCGTAATTGTGGCCGAGGGCGTCCCTGCACCTTCTGGAGATCGCATAACGATGGGGATCGACCACGCCGGCTTCGAACGGCTTGGCGGTGTGTCGGGTGTGATCGCCGCCGAGTTGGAGGCTCGGACCGGGTATGAGACGCGTTTGATGATCCTCGGGCATCTGCAGCGGGGCGGCACTCCAACCGCGTTCGACCGCGTCTTGGCCACCCGAATGGGAATTCGCGCTGCGGAGGCAGCGATCGATGGGGATCACGGGACGATGGTGGCCTGCGTGGGAACAGAGATGGTTCTCGTGCCCCTCTCGTCCGCTGTCGCTATTCCACGCAAGGTCCCCGCCACCCGGCTCGCGGAATTGGACTGGTTCTTGGCCTGAGCGCGACCCATCTCGAAATCGGAACGTCCTTCCAGAATGGTCTCGTGCAGGCTGCCCTCGCCCGAATGCGACCCTCGTACGACGAGCAACCACGCGCCAAAGCGTAAGAGGAGGAATGACAAAGCATCATCGGGCGCGGCTATCCAAGCTCGTCGAGAGCGAGGTTCAGAAGCAGCACGTTGACCCCGGGCTCGCCGAGGAAGCCGAGTCCCCTTCCTTCGGTGTTCTCCTCGACCATTTCCATGACCTGATCGACGTCCAGGCCTCGGTTGTCGGCGACCCTCTGAGCTTGGAGCCTGGCGTTGGCCAGTGAGATGTGCGGGTCGAGCCCGGAGCCCGAAGATGTGACGGCGTCCACAGGGACAGGTTCTCCGGCGTCGAGCCCGTTCGTATCTCGATACGCACGGACTAGGTCGTCGACACCATTGGTCTCCGACTCGTCGACATCGGTGGTCTCGGGATCATCCTCGCCGAGGAGGAATACCTCGTTGGTCGGGCCGAAGTTCGATCCGAAGCTGTAACCAGGGCCGGGGGCATATCCGGCGGCCGACGGCCGGGGATGGAAGTACTCGGGCGCCAAGAAGGGCTGACCGATCAAGGCCGATCCGACCACCTGCCCATCCTCTTCGAGAAGCGAGCCGTTCGCCTTATCTGCAAATATGCCCTGGGCCACGCCGGTCACCACCAGCGGATAGGCGAGGCCGGTGATGACGGTGAAGACCACCAGCATGCCAAGGGCGGGAAGAAGCTGTCTGCGCATCATGAAACTCCGATTGCGACGATGAACAAATCGACGACCTTGATACCGATGAACGGTGCGATGATTCCGCCGAGCCCGTAGATGAGAAGGTTGCGGCGAAGCATCGCGGCCGCACCTTCCGCTCGGAATCTCACGCCTCTCAGGGACAGAGGTATCAGCGCCACGATGATCAGTGCGTTGAAGATGACCGCCGACAGAATGGCCGACCGCGGCGTCGCCAGTTGCATCACGTTGAGCCGATCGAGCAATGGGAACACACCGGTGAACATGGCGGGGATGATGGCGAAGTACTTGGCGACGTCGTTGGCCACCGAGAAAGTGGTCAACGCGCCCCGGGTGATCAAGAGTTGCTTGCCGATCTCGACGATCTCGATGAGCTTGGTCGGGTTCGAGTCGAGATCGACCATGTTACCCGCTTCCTTCGCGGCCTGGGTCCCGGTGTTCATGGCCACCCCGACGTCGGCCTGGGCGAGGGCAGGTGCGTCATTGGTCCCGTCCCCGGTCATGGCCACCAGCCGGCCGCCAGCCTGCTCGCGGCGTATCAGCGCCATCTTGTCCTCGGGTGTCGCCTCGGCGAGAAAGTCGTCGACACCGGCTTCGGTCGAGATGGCCCGTGCCGTCAGAGGATTGTCGCCGGTGATCATCACAGTGCGAATGCCCATCGCTCGCAGCTGTTCGAAGCGTGTGCGCATGCCCTCCTTGACCACGTCCTTTAGGTGGATAACCCCGAGGATCGTGACATCTGGCCCGCTTCCCTCGGCGACCACGAGGGGGGTGCCGCCGGCGACGGCGACACCCTCGACCAGGGGATCGAGGCCGGTCGGGATCCTGCCACCTTGCTCCGCGACCCATCGCTTGACGGCATCGGCGGCACCCTTGCGGACCGTCTGGCCATTCAGGTCGATGCCGCTCATCCGTGTCTGAGCCGTGAATGGGACCAGGGAGGCCCTGGCGACGTCGCGCTCCCTGAGGTTGTAACGCTCCTTGGCCAGAACGACGATCGATCGGCCCTCCGGGGTCTCGTCGGCGAGACTGGCCAGCTGGGCCGCTGACGCCAGCCGCTGCTCGTCGATCCCGGGCAGGGCGAGGAACTCCGCCGCCTGGCGATTGCCTAGCGTGACCGTCCCGGTCTTGTCGAGGAGAAGCGTCGAACAGTCGCCGGCCGCCTCGACCGCCCGGCCCGACATCGCCAGCACGTTGTGCTGCACCAAACGGTCCATGCCGGCAATGCCGATGGCGGAGAGCAATGCGCCAATCGTGGTGGGGATGAGACAGACGAGGAGTGCCACCAGAACGATGACCTCCTGCTCCGCATCGGAGTAGATGGCGAACGGCTGCAGGGTCACCGTGGCCAGCAGGAAGATGATGGTGAGCACCGCCAGGAGAGTGTTGAGCGCGATCTCGTTCGGTGTCTTTTGGCGATTTGCCCCCTCGACGAGCGAGATCATCCGGTCGAGGAAGGTCTCGCCGGGCCGGGCAGTGATGCGTACGACGATCTGGTCCGACAGGACACGGGTGCCACCGGTCACGGCAGAGCGGTCGCCACCGGCTTCGCGGATCACGGGCGCCGACTCGCCGGTTATGGCGGACTCGTCCACCGAGGCAATACCTTCGATGATCTCACCGTCCGAGGGGATCATCTCTCCCGCCGAGACCACTACGACATCGTCGACCGTGAGACGAGAGGAGGACATCTGCTCGATGGTCCCGCTGACGCCGCGTCTGTTGGCGATTGTCTCGGCCCTGGTCTTGCGCAATGCGGCGGCCTGGGCTTTGCCCCGGCCCTCGGCCATAGCCTCGGCGAAATTGGCGAAGAGGACCGTGAACCACAACCACGCTGCCACCGACCCGGCGAACAAGTTGTCCTCGGGCCTGGCGTCACTCAGGTCCTGGAGGAAGATCAAGGTGGTGAAGACGCTTCCAACCAGCACCACGAACATGACCGGGTTGCGGGCCTGAACCCGGGGATCGAGCTTTCGGAAGCTGTCGACTATCGCCTGTCGAACGATGGCAGCCTCGAGCAACGGCCGCTTCCGGGCCTGGCGAGCGTCAGTCGTCGGTTCTAGTAAGGCCCGGGTATGCATTTGTCTCGTTTCTCCTAGAGCGAAAGGTGCTCGACAATCGGGCCTAGCGCCAGCGCCGGGAAAAAGGTGAGGCCGCCGACGATCAGGACCACTCCGATGACGAGGCCGACGAAGAGAGGGGTATGGGTGGGAAAAGTCCCGGTGGTGGCCGGCATGACCTGCTTGCGGGCCAGAGCCCCGGCAATGCCGAGAACCGGGATGATCAGGAAGAAACGGCCAATCAACATCCCGAATCCGAGAGTGGTGTCCATCCAGTCCGTGGCCGCGGTGATCCCGGCGAAGGCCGATCCGTTGTTGTTGCCGGCGGAGGTGAAGGCGTACAGGATCTCAGAGAGCCCGTGTGGCCCCGGGTTCCATATGGTCGTCTTCAGCACCGAGTCGACGAACATCGAGGCGGCGGCGAAACCGAGGACTGCCGTGGGCATGGCCAGGATGTAGAGCGCAACCATCTTCATCTCGGCCGCCTGGATCTTCTTTCCCAGGTATTCAGGGGTTCTCCCCACCATCAGCCCAGCGATGAACACCGAGAGAATCGCCATGATCAACAGGCCGCTGAGACCCACTCCAACACCACCGGGGCTGACCTCGCCCAGCATCATGTGGGAGAGCGGGACCGCACCTCCCAACGCGGTGAAGCTGTCGTGCATGGAGTTCACCGATCCGTTGGAGGTTCCAGTGGTGGATGCTGCCCAGAGCCCGGAAGCGGCGGGGCCGAATCGAATCTCTTTGCCCTCGGCGTTTCCGCCTGCCTGTTCAGGGGTGGTCGCTTGCGTGGCACCGAGGTCATCCAGACGGGGGTTGCCGCCGGCCTCCAAGGCCATTGCGAGGAGAGAGGTTCCGAGCCAGACGATGAACATGATTGCGAAGATGGCTCGGCTCTGGCGACGATCCTTGACCATGTCCCCGAAGGTGAAGGCGAAGGCGAACGGAATCACCAGGATCGACCACATCTCCACGAAGTTGTTCAGTTGCGTCGGGTTCTCGAAGGGATGAGCCGAGTTGACGTTGAAGAAACCGCCGCCGTTGGTCCCGAGCTGCTTGATGGCTACCTGGCTCGCGACCGGGCCACCCGGGATGAGCTGCTCGGCCCCGGCCTCGACCGTCTGAGCCGCGGTGAAGCCGTCGAAGTTCTGAATCACACCCTGGCTCACCAGGAAGATCGCCACCAGGAGGGACAACGGGAGAAGGATTCGAGTTGTCGAGCGGGTGAGGTCGACCCAGAAATTCCCGATCGTCGGCGCCCTCCTCCGAGAGATGCCTCGGATGAGGCCAGCCACGGTTGCCATTCCCGCCGCGGCGGACACGAAGTTCTGGACCGCTAACCCCGTCATCTGAGTGAGATGGCTAATCGTCGCCTCGCCGCCGTATGACTGCCAGTTCGTGTTGGTCATGAAGCTGACCGCGGTGTTGAACGACAGGTGGGGGACAACGGCAGGCATGTCCGTCGGGTTCAACGTCAGCGATGCCTGGAACCGCTGCAATCCGTAGACGGCGAGGAAGGAGAGGATGCTGAAGCCGAGCAACGAGTAGGCGTAGGCAGTCCATCGCTGCTCGCGGGTGGGGTCGATGCGGCACACCCGGTAGATGAGCCCTTCGATTGGGAGGAAGAATCGATCCCCCGGCGAGCGCTCCACATCGCCGTAGACCCGTGCCATGTAGCGGCCGATCGGCACGGCGGTGGCGAGGACCACCGCGATCAAGACGAGGAGCTGCAGCCAGTTTGCGGCGGACATCAGAACTTCTCGGGGAACAAGAGAGCAGCGACAAGGAACCCAGCGAGCAGGACCGCGATTATCAGGCCAACGATGTTGTCGAGGCTCATGAGGTCAACGCCTCCTGGGTTTGGTCCTCGGCCTCCTCGGCGGCGCGGACGATCCGGTCCAGGCCACGGATATAGGCCACACACAGCCCGAAGAAGGCGAGAGTGGCGATGATGAAAGCGATATCAGCCATTTCCTCAGATCTACCTCGGCCACCGGGCTGAGGAGGCGGTCTTGACGGGTTCCTATCGGGGGTCCCCGCGTGATTGACCGGGCCTTAGCGCGGGGCGGCGGAAGGTCGGCAGCGCGGGTGCCAGGCATGCTCCCGCTGCCGCTAGGGCAACGTTGGGAACTGGAGACGGCCCGCTAGGAACGCGTTAGCGGCGGGCGATATACCGGTTGACGTCGTAGCTTTGGGGTAGCAAACGAGCATTATGGAAATGAGAACCACCCGGAGATCGAATCGATGCAACTGCGTATCGACCTGATCCCTCTGGCCGGCGCCATCGTGTTGATGTCGGCTGCGAGCACCGTGGCAGTAGTCCTCATTCGGAGCATGAACCGGGCGCCGGGGGATGCCGCTCCGCTGGGGCCGAC
>JBEVIF010000211.1:0-5782 GCA_040510795.1 Acidimicrobiia bacterium | reverse complement strand
TCGGCTATTGGGTCGCCCAGTTCGCCGGAGCCACTGTTGCCTCGCTGGTGGTGTTGGCAGCCACGAGCCGAGAGGCGGTCGCCGGCACGGTGACTGGCTACGAGACGCTATCGACCGGGATCCTGATGGAAATCGTTCTGACCCTGGTGTTCGTTTGGGTGATCCTGGCCGTCACCAGGACCGGGGGGAACCATGCTCCGGTGGCAATCGCCCTGACCCTGGTAAGTGTCCATCTGGCCGGGATCCCGTTCTCCGGGGCATCGGTGAACCCTGCTCGATCGTTCGGGCCGGCTGTGGTTTCCGGGGAATTCGGCCAACTCTGGGTCTACATCGTCTTCCCTCTGGTCGGCGCTCTGGTCTCCTTCGCCTTCTATCGCCTGTTCCCGGCGGCTGATGACAGGGTGGCCGAGACGACGGACACGATCGAGGCCAGCGAAGTCTGACCTCAGGAGAAGAGCGGGTCTTCTCCCAGATCTTCGAGACCCATCACCCATCCGGCGGGCAGCGACCAGTGTCTGGCGCCCTTGATCATCGAATCGAGGTGACCCTGCTCGGGATGGTGTTCGCCGTTTGGTGAGGCCTTGGCCACGAAGGTGAGACAGTCGTGCTTGTTTCCCTCGCGATCGACCGCCTTGACGTCCCAATCGGCGACACGCCCTTCACCCTCCTCGGCATCGGTGAGGGCCCCAACCTCGCTATCGGGGACATCGAAGATCCCGCCCCAGACGGTATGGCCGGACTCGGCAACCAGTGAAGGCAGTCCCTCGGCCTCGTCGGAGTCGACAAAAACCAGCCGGGTCTCCGGGAAATGAGCCGTGAACAAGAACGTTGCACCCGGCGACACGGCGGCGATCCTGTCAGGGTCTAGGAAGGATGCGTATGCGAAGTACAGCGTCGATTTCACGGGTAGCCGAGTGTAACGAGCGAATGACGGCCTCCGGTGCAAGGCTGGACCAGCCCGCAGGCGGTCGATGCATCGATAGGTGGTAGATGAGTCTGAAGAAGGCGGCCAGGTCACCGTATTGGCGTGACGAGTTGCTCGAACTGGAGCAGCGTCTCCTCGACCCGACCGTGCGCGGCTCTCCCCAAGCCGTCATACGGCTCCTGCACCCCGAATTCCTCGAGTTCGGCAGCAGCGGCCGGGTCTACACCAAGGAGATGATGGTGCAGATGATGGTGCAAGAGACGCCAGGTGTGGTGAAGATCCGCGACTTCGACGTCCGGGAGATCACGCCCGAGGTGGCTCTGGTCACCTATCGGACCGTCGGGGGCGAGGGCAAGGAGACGCGCCGCAGCTCGATATGGCTGCGTCGGGAGTCGGGGTGGCAGGTCGTGTTCCACCAGGGAACCAGAGTCCACAGTCGGCTCTATGACGGCTAGCTGCCATAGCCCCAAAGGTGGTCATAGGCTCCTTCGCCCTTGAGGCGTTTCGAGCTGTTCCTTATCTTTGGCGAGGCGTTCGCGGTCGCCTGGCCGGCCGTGTTTGGGGTTCGTACCAGGAGGGGAATCGTCGCCGGTCTCTTGCTCGTGCTCTTCATCGTCCACTGGCAGGCGGAGGGGCTGCGTTGGCAGATGATCCCGGTTTACGGCGCTGCCTTGGGTCTGGCCATCGGCGACATCCTCTCGGTCGAGCGCCGGCTCGATTGGGCCCAGCGGATATCCCGGGGCATATTCGGGCTGGCCGGGGTAGCGCTGGGCGCGATCCTCCCTCTCGTATTGCCCGTCCCCGAGTTGCCCGCGCCCACCGGGCCGGAGCCCATCGGGACGATCGCTTTCGAGCTCGTGGATTCGGAACGTGAGGAACTCTACGGGCCGTCACCGGGACCGGGAAGACGTCTGATGGCACAAGTCTGGTACCCGGCGCTGGATCAAGGGGAGGTGGACCCGCTCGTCTGGAGTGAGGACTGGGACATCGTCGCGCCCGGGGTTTCTGCGTTGATGGGCTTCCCTGGCTGGTTCCTGAGTCACACCAAGTACAGCCTTTCTCATGCCGGCGAGTCGATTCCCGTCGCCCCGGGTACCTACCCAGTGGTCGTGTACAGCCACGGCTGGACCGGCTTCCGGACCAATGTGGTTCATCAGATCGAGAGTCTGGTGAGCAACGGCTTCATCGTGGTTGCCATCGACCACACCTACGGTGCCGTGACCACTCGTTTCCCTGATGGAGAGGTCATCGACTACGACCCGGCCGCGCTGCCCGACCCGGCCGAGGTGGGGGAGGAGCCCTACTTCGAAGCTACAGAGGCTTTGGTGGACGTCTTCTCCCAGGACATCGCGAGCGTGGCCAATGCACTCGAGGCGGGGCCCAACGGGCCATTTGGCGCCCTTGCTGAAAGCGTGGACCTGACCAGGCTCGGCGTCTACGGCAACGAAACCGGCGGAGGCGCTGCCGTGCAATTTTGTCTGGAGGACGAGCGATGTGATGCGGTCCTCGGCCTCGATCCATGGGTCGAGCCGATTCCCGATCGGATTCTCGCCATCTCCGCGACCCGGCCCGCACTCTTCATTAGATCGGATGCCTGGAGGGGCACCGACAACGACGCCATTTTGCGCGGGATCGCCGAGCGTTCGACGTCCACGAGTTATTGGATCGGGGTGGAGGGGACCGCTGAGACGGACTTCGTCGGGATGCCATTTCTCTCGCCCCTGGGAGCGAGATTCGGATGGAAGGGGCCGATCCCGGCCGGCCGCATCGTCCCGATCATCGACCGCTACCTGGTCGGATTCTTCGACGTATACCTCCTCGGTACCGGCTCTGCCGCCCTCGACACCTCCGCGTTCGAGGAGGTCAGCCTGGAGGTCGTCCTTCCCGACTAGGCGTCCGGCCGTTGCTGGGTATCACCCGTGATCTGCTGGCCGGGCTGCTCACCGTTGCGGATGGAGTCGATTGTCGCCCCGAGGATCAGGGCGTCCGCCTCTCCGATGATCTTTCCCACCACGGTTCCCTCCGGGTCGATGAAGAAGGTCTCGGGGATCCCGAACACCCCGTAGGCGATGGCGGTCCGGCTGCCCGGATCGGCCAGATACCGGGTCGTACTCGAGGCGCCCGCCTCGGCGAGGTAGGAAAGCGATTCTGCCGCCGCCTCCTGGTAGGCAACCTGGACGAAGGTGACGTCCTGGTCGCCGAATGACTCGGAGGCCGCCACCAGGTCATCGTGCTCGTCGCGGCACTCCAGGCACCACGAGGCGAAAAAGTTGACCACGACGATGTCACCGCGCAGATCGGAAAGGGACGCACCTTCCGAGCCGTCGAGTCCAGCCAGGGTGAACTCGGGCGCTGGCTTTCCGATCAGTGGAGAATCGACGAGGCCGGGGTCACTTCCGAACCGGCTCGCCAGCACCACGGCGAGGACGACCGTTACTCCAACGACGGCAAGACCGGCCCAGCGCAGGACCCGCCCCGTCAAGGGCACTCACCCCCGTCATCGGCCGTTTCGAGGTCCGCCTCGATCTGGGCCTTGGTCTCGGTGGCGAGTTCAGGATCGGACAGCAGCTCTTCGAAGGTCTCAATCGCCTGGTCGGTTTCCCCGGCCCCGCACCAGAGAACTCGTGCTCTCACGTAGCGGGCAACCGATGACCCGGGGTCGATGGCCAGGGCCTCGTCGATGAGACGGGTTGCGGTCTGCACCTCCCCGTTCCCGTCGTACGCCATCCAACCGAGCCGCACCAATGCCGTGATCGCCTCGGCGCCGGTGGCGTTGGGGTCCTCTGCCACTACCAGGTAGTGAGGGAACGCCGATCGATAGTCACCACTATCGAAATACCGCTCGGCCAGGGCGAGTCGCATCCCGTTGATCTGCGGATCCTCAATGTTCGCGGCGATCACTGCCTCCATGGTTTCGTTGCTGACCTCTGATAGGTCTTGCTCGTTGATGTCCGCTGCCCCAGCCGCCGCCGCTGGACGGTCCTGTAGCGAGTTGGCCGCGACCGCCACGATCCCGGCAAAGGCAAGGACCAGCACCACACCACCGATCACCAACCGGGTCCGACTCTTCCCGGGTGCAGTGGCCTCGGCGGCGCTCTGGCCAGGATGACTTCGCCACCACAGGATCATCGCGATTCCGACCGCCAGGGCAACCACGGGAGCGACCCAGAGCACCAGGGTGTCGCCGGAGGCCGGCGGGTCGAGGAGGACTGCCCCGGTGTAAGAGCCCAGAAGCTCTTCGATTATCTGCTGGTCGGGCACACCGGAGGAGACCCGCTCCGATACGAGGTCCATCATGTCCTCTGCCATCTGCGAAGGGGAGTTGGCGATGGACTCTCCCTGGCACACCGGGCACTTGATGCGGGTCCCGATCTGCTCGACCCGGTCCGACGTCGCCGGCTGGGTTGAGGTGAGAAGGCGCAGAGCCACCACCATCACCGCAATGACGGCCACCGAGGCGATGTTGCGGGTGCGCTCAGACCTCGGCCAGCACCAGTGGCTCCTCGACGACCCGATCACGGCGCCTCGCCGCCAGCGACCAGAAGCCGCCCGCGGCTGTCGTCACGCCGCCAAGCCACAGCAGCCAGATCATCGGCGACGTATCGAGGCCGAGTTGAACCGTCTCGGCGTCGAGGTTCCTCAAGGTGAGGTAGAGATCGCCGCTGGGCCGGCTCATCACGGCGGGGGTGATGATGCCGCCCATCTCGGTGTCGTAGAAGTTTGCACTCGGCTCGAGCACGGTGATGATGCGATCGTCACGACTGACCTCGACCCGAACACCCTGGACTACACGATTGGGCTCGTCGCGGCGGAACGGCGCGTCGTAGGTGAGCGTGTACCCGGCGAATTCGACCGATTCGCCCGGCGCCAGCTCCACTTCTGTGTGGAGGGGGAGGTTGGCAGCAAACGCGATGCCAATGGCGACGAGTACGACACCGATATGGCTGAGCTGTCCGGCCCAGAACGATTGGTCGTTCCCGATGACAGTCCTCGCCTCTTGATAGAGCGAAAGCCCGGATTTGGCCTTGCGGGCGCCGGCGAATTCGAGGAGCAGTCCGCCGATCGCCCCCGCCACGAAGACGCCGAGGACGATGGCGAGGATCACCCACGCGACCCGGGTCACGGTCAGGGCCACAACCAAACCCGCTGCCAGGGCGACGATCGTCGGCCAGCGAAGCCGACGCCAGAGCAGGCCGGGTGGCGCCCCCCGCCATGGCGTGACCGGACCGAACCCCATCGTCAGGAGCAGCATGAAGGAGAGGGGTACCGCGAGGCGATTGAAGAAAGGCTCGCCCACTCCTACCTGGGTCCCGGTGAAAGCCTCGAGCAGGAGGGGGTAGGTGGTGCCGATCAGCACCACGAAGGCGTAGACGGTTAGCAACAGGTTGTTGACCAGAAAAGTGCCCTCACGGGACACGAATGTCTCGATGCGAGGCGAGGACGCAACCAGGTGGGAACGCATGGCGAAGAGGGTGAAGGAGCCGACCAGCACCAAGACCAGGAAGCCGAGGAGCGCCGGGCCGATAGCGGATTGGGTGAAGGAGTGGACGGAATTGATTGTCCCCGACCGGGTGAGAAAGGTGCCGAGGATGGTGAGGGCGAAGGCGCTGATCACGAGCACGAAGTTCCATGCCTGGAGCATTCCTCGCCGTTGCTGGACCAACCCGGAGTGGATGAACGCGGTGGCGGCGAGCCAGGGCATCAGCGAAGCGTTCTCCACGGGGTCCCAGGCCCAGTATCCGCCCCACGAGAGAACCTCGTAGGCCCACCAGCCGCCCAGCGTGATCCCGAGGGTCAGAAACGACCAGGCAACCGGGGTCGACCGGTGGCTGCGCCGCAACCACTCGGGGCCCGGGA
>JBEVIF010000210.1:0-7144 GCA_040510795.1 Acidimicrobiia bacterium | reverse complement strand
CTCGATGAGATCGACCCACGGGCCGTGGGCTCGATCCCGATCGGTGTCGACGAAGCGGGCACGGCAGTCGTGGCCCGGATTGGGCGTTACGGCCCTTACGTGGAGATCGGCGAGGAGAGGGCCTCCATCCCCGATGATCTGGCACCTGACGAACTCACTGTCGAGAAGGCCACGGAGCTTGTCCTACACCAGAACGTCGGCGACAAGATCTTCGGCACCGACCCTGAATCCGGGCTGACCGTATATGGCAAGACCGGTCGGTTCGGTCCCTACATCCAGCTCGGTGAGACCGAGGAGGGAAGCAATACCAGGCCCAAGCGCGCCTCACTGTTCAGGACCATGACCATGGACGAGCTCTCGCTGGACACGGCTCTTCAACTTCTCGCCCTGCCCCGCACCGTCGGCCCCGACCCCGAGGGTGTGGACATCGTCGCCCTCAACGGACGCTACGGGCCGTACATCCAGCGAGGGTCCGACCGGCGCAGCCTGGAGAGTGAGGAACAGCTGTTCACCCTCACCGTCGACGAGGCCCTCACGCTTCTCGCCGAGCCGCCGCGCCGGAGGGGTCAGCAGGCAGCAGTGCCATTGAAGGAGCTCGGACCCGACCCGGTGAGCGGGAAGCCGGTGACGGTCAGAAACGGGCGCTACGGCCCTTATGTCACGGACGGCGAGGTCAATGCCTCATTGCGTCAGGGCGACTCCCCCGAGACCATCGACATCGAGCGGGCGGCGGAGCTTCTGGCGGCGCGAAGGGATCGCGTAGGGAAGTAGGAAGGCCATTGGGTCCCAATCGTCGCCGGACGTAGAGAGGGGCCCGGTGGACCGGGCCCCTCTCAATCAGGATCGGCTCAGAGGCCGACGTCGGCTCAGTTACACGGCTGGCGGGAAGTTCGGATCAGGAACCCACTGGCCGACACTCAGGTGAATGCCATAGCATTCGGCGTTCGGCAGACCCGACACAATGAACGATCCCGAATCATCGGGGTCGACAGTGGTGGAGTAAGCGAACTGTCCGGGCTGCTTGTAGTTCTGGTTGGTCGTGCAGGACATCGGGTTGATCTTGACGTTGCCGACAACATCGGCCAACTCCCAGTCACCATCCAACTCGAACGTAAGTGTGGTGGTGCCGTTTTGGCTACCAGTCACGTCACCCACGTCATAGAACTGCCCAGCAATGATGTCAGCCCCACCGTCGGCAATGTCGGCCCAAGTGGTATACATGAACCAGTTGTTGGGTGCCCTCTTGGTGGCCTTCCACGGAAGGCCCTCGCCGGTCGCGGTGTCACCATCGAAGATGAGGCACTGGACATTGACCGTCACCGACTCCTCGTCGGAGTCGAGCACTTCCTCACCAGACATCACCGAAGCGGTGTTGTCGTAGACGAACTCCCCGCACTCCTCGAAGTCCGCATGTGCGAAGTCGTAGGAGTAGGTGAAGTTCTCGGTGTCGTTCTCGGGGTCACCGGCTGTGTAGTCGGCAGCATCGAGCTCCAAGTCCGCTGCGTCGGGATAGGCAAGGCCCAACAGATCACCCAGGTCGCTGAGGTCAGTTACGTTGACCGTGGCATGAGCCTCATTGGTGGGATCCCCGAAGGTGAAGCCCGCCGTGCCCCCTCCATCGATGCCCTCTTCACCGATCGTGAACGTGTTGGTCTCGTCCTCGATGTCGATAAGAGTCCCGGTGACTGTGACCTCGTTGGTCCCGTCCGCCGCCTCCTCGGCGGTGAGGGAAACGCTGTAGGTGCATTCCATGCTCTCGCCAGGAGCCAACGTGGTGGGGAATTCAGGATCACAGTCGAGGTCAACATCCTCGAATCCTGGAAGCCCGAGATCATCCACGACATCGTCGATGTCGGCATCGAACAGCGTCTCACCGTTGACGATAGTGATTGTTCCCGTGACCAGATGGTTGGAATCGGTGCTTCCTTCGTAGGTCACGTCGATGTCCCAATTCACCGTCGCGTCGCCCGAACCGTTCACGAATAGGTTGACCACGCTTGTATCGACCGACTTTTCGATAGACCAGTCGTGTTCACGGTCGAAGCTGGCTTCAGCCGTCTTCGACACGCTGAAGAGTCCCTCTGGCTCGTTTGCCTCGTCCGGGATCGAACAGAGGATCACGTGGCTCCAACCGCCCTGGATGCTGTGCTCATAGGTCTGCCCGACAACCGGGTCCCAGAACAGGTCGTTGATATCGCTACCGGCCTTCACGACCAGGAGGCGCCACACTGAGTCCTCGGGCGGCGAACCCAAGGTGTAGCCACCTGACTGTTCGTCGTCGTTATCGACCTTCACACAGGTCCAATTCGTCTCAGCTGGCTCATGAATGGTCGGTCCGTAGACATCCTCCCACCACTCGGGATGGTTGGTCGCCTCGCTCCACGGATACGTATCCGGAGAATCCGCAAATGCGGCACTCATCGGCATCAAGGCTGCGAACAGCCCCAGCGCCACCAGCAGCGAAAGCCATCGCGGCCTCGCCGACTTGATCTCTTGGCGCGCGTGGCGCCCCTTCTTCGTAAATGGCACTTTGTGCCACCTCCCCATTGCTCGATAGCCCCATTGCTTCCGACATGCCCGACTCGCCACACCACACGTGCGGTTCTCGGCGCATGTCAGCGCACTCGATCGACAGGAAAAGGCGTGACAGAAGAAGATCCCCCTACCCGGCGTGCAGACGCCACACGCCTCCTCCCAGCCGACTGAGTCAGCCGTTGCTCACGGTAAAGGGCGATCCGTGCCTACGGAGAATGCACCGGCAGAATGATTCGCGCGGACTAGTCATCGACTACGTCGAGGTGATCCAACCGACTGGAAGAACCGTGGCCTGCTAGTCAACCGTGAGCCACCGCCCTTGGCCGTGTCGCTGGGCAACCATCACCCCACTGGGGCGCTCTACGCACTCGCACTGATGGTGAACACCGGCCGGGACGGTGGCTGCAGACCCATGCGCACGACTTCCATATCGGAGTAGAGGTCCGAAGCGCGGTGGGTCTCGACGTTGAATCCGGCACTCCGCAGACGATCGGCGATGTCAGGGCCGTACATCCTGACGTGATCTCGCTGTCCGAAGACACGAAGCCTCTCATCGGGATCGACGACGGTGGGATCTTCAAATGTGACGTCCCCCTTGATGGGGACGACGACCAATGCCCAGCCGTCCGAGGCGAGGATGCGATGGAGCTCCTGCATCGCCCGTCGGTCATCGGGAACGTGTTCGAGGACATGGCTGCAGATGATGACGTCACACGAGTGGTCCGGGAGCTGGATGTCTGTCACATCCAGCCGCAGTTCGACGTCATCTCTTTCGAGATCCGCGGTTCGATACCCGGCACCCAGACGCTGACGGAGCAGAGGTTCGAGGCAGCGCTCCGGAGCGAAATGCAGGACACTTCTGGCGCGGCCGTCAAAGAGGTCGGTGTCGTTGTTCAACAGAAGCCAGACAAAACGATCTCGCTCCAGCGAGCGACAGTGGATGCATTGGGCTTCAGGACGGGGCGGATTCCCGTAGGGGCGGAAGCGTCGTGATGACCGTCTGCATACCGGGCACCACCTTCCTATGCCGCGATAGGGGATGGTCTTGAGCAAAGCCCTGCCCCGTCGCCGAAGGGACTTGGGCGACATTGGTCAGAGGACTGTTGCGGCCATCTCGGCCAGCGGAGATCGCACCGTCTTCTCCAGCGTGACGTGTCCGAACAGCGAGGAGCCCTTGAACTTCTCGATGAGGGCGGCCATCCCCCCGAACGGCGAGATGTAGGGGTTGTCCACCTGGGTCAGGTCACCGCAGAAGACCACCTTGGAGTCACGCGACATCCGGGTCAGGATCACTTTGAGGGTGGGAAGCTCCAGGTTCTGCGCTTCGTCGATGATGACGAACTCGCCCGTGATGGAGCGACCCCGAAGATAGGTCACCGCCGCCATCTCTAACACACCGCGATCGATCAGCTCCTCGATCGCGTGCTTGGCGCCGTCGGCCCCCGCGTCGGAGAAGAGAGCAAACAGGTTGTCATGCACCGCCGCCATCCATGGCGCCAGCTTCTCGTTGAGATCTCCGGGCAAGTAGCCGACCTCCTGACGGCCCACTGCGACCAGAGGGCGATAGACCGAGACCCTTCGGTATCTCCCCTGCTCGATGACCTGTTCGAGGGCGGCGGCCAGGGCGAGAAAGGTCTTCCCGGTGCCCGCCATGCCCATCAGCGACACGGCAGGGATGTCGGGATCGAGCAGCTGATGAAGCGCCACCGTCTGCCGCACGTTTTTCGGCTCCACACCAAAGGCTCGCAGATGGGTGGGAACTCGCTCCACGACAACCGTTGGCTCCGCCTGGATCACGCGGGCCAGGGCCGAGCGCGACGCGCCGGAGCGGAGCAGTACGAACTGATTGACCATCGCGTCGATGTCATCGAGCGTGATCTTTCCCTCGTCGAACAGCCGATCGATGGTGTCCCCGTCGGTGGGGTGCTCGACGAGACCCGACTGGAGCTGTTCCACTGGCACTGTGTCGGCCCGGTAGTCCTGAACGGGGACTCCGAGCTGGGCACCCTTGATGCGCAAGGCTGCGTCCTTAGTGACCAGCACCGCGGGCGACTGCTCATGCAGGTTCAGGCAGGTGGCGAGGATGCGGTGATCCGGGGTAAGGGGATCGAACACCGCCGGCAGACGCTCGGACACCACCCCGTTGAGCTCGATCCTGAGCGTGCCGCCCCCCGGGAGCGCGACCGCCTCTCGCAATCCGCCGGTCCGGGACGCCCCCAGCTCTTCCAGCAGCCGGATGGCAGCTCTGGCATTGCTGCCAACTTCATCCATTCGGGTCTTCTTACGATCCAGCTCCTCGACCACGACGAGCGGCAGCACGACGTCGTGTTCATCGAATCTCAGTGGGGACTGGGGGTCGGCGAGGAGCACACAGGTGTCGAGGACGTAGGTTGGCATTCGGTCGGTCTGTCCAGCGGTCGTCGCCAAGGACCACAGCTTCCACCCCCGCGCGATGAATTACAAGGATCGTCGATGAACCTGGCTCAGGCGTTGACCTTGAACATAGGGAAAAGCTCAGACTTCGCTGCGAAGTCTGCCGTGGCGGGATTCTCCGGCACATCCATGTACGGCCGGGCGAAGCTCTCTCGTTCGTAGTAGGCGGCGGCAGCCGATGCGGCCGTGGGGCCGGTCACTTCCTCGAGGCGGACCTGGCGCTCCTTCGATCCGTGACGAAGGGTCACGGATGCGTTGGCCCGGACGTTGTGCACCCACGACACCTCGCCATAGGGCGAAACGACGTACTCGACGCCATCGAGTTCCAGCGGGCTGACCGGGACTTCGCGCCTCTCTCCGCTCTTTCGTCCGGTGGTGGTCATCAGCTCTGTCTTCCCCATACCCCGACGGGCGGCCCACGACATGAGCCGATTCACGTTCCGGGTTACCTTGTATTCCTTGGCCATCGCCGGGAAGCTACCCGTCATCGTCTGCGACCGATCCACTCCATGAAGTCGTCGATGGGCCGGGCGTTGACCACGCGATCGGTCATGACCCACCCACGCTGGGCGTAGGTGACTCCGTAACCCATGCGGACCAGGTCGCTGGTGTGATGCGAGTCGGTATCGATGACGAAATCGACACCACGTGCCATTGCCCGACGCGCAACCTCGGAGGTGGCGTCGAGCCGATCGAGCGCTCCATTGATCTCGAGGGCCACTCCGGTCACTTCGAGCCCTTCGAGTATCACGTCGATGTCCAGCTCCACACCCGGGCGGCGTCCCACGTACCGCCCGCTGAGATGGCCGATGGCATTCACCGCCGGATCGTGGAGGGCGCCGAGGATCCTTGCGGTCTGACGATCCTGCGACAGGTCGAAATGGGAATGAATCGAGGCGACGCAGTAGTCGAACTCGAGACGAAAGTCGGCGTCGTAGTCGAGATCGCCATCGGGGCCGATGTTGAGCTCGCAGCCGAAGAAGAGGCGAATGTCGGGGTACTTTTTCTGGAGATCACGAATGCGATCGCGATGCTCGAGCATCACCTCCCGCGACGACCCGTTGATTGACAGGTCTTCACCGTGGTCGGTGAACGCCACGTACTCGTAGCCCCGCGCCATCGCCGCTTCGATCATCTCCTCGAGCGTCGAGCGGCCATCTCCCGACCGATCTGAGTGATAGTGAAGATCTCCCTTTATCTGGGACAGCTCGATCAGCTGGGGCAGTGTGCCCGCGGAGGCGGCCTCTATTTCGCCGGTGCCCTCACGTAGCGGCGGGGGAACCAACTCCATCTCGAGAGCCTTGTAGATGTCATCTTCGGTCTCGGCAGCGATCAGCTTCCCATCCTCGAAGAGCCCGTACTCGCTGAGCAGCCACCCCCGATCGATGGCTCGCTGGCGCAGAGCGATGTTGTGAGATTTGGACCCGGTGAAATAGAGAAGAGCAGAGCCCAGCTGACCAGGCTTTACGGTGCGGACATCGACCTGCATGCCCTCTCGGGTCAGAAACGAAGTCTTGGTCCCGCCGGACCCGATCACCTCGACCGCCTCGGGCAGGCCGACGACGAACTCGGACACGGCTTTGGGGTCGGTGGTTGCGACAACGATGTCGATGTCCCCGACGGTGTCCGAGAATCGGCGGATGCTCCCACTCGGCACGGCTGCATCGACGCCTTCGACGGCGGCGATCCGCGCAGCGAGTGACCGGGCCAGCGGCAGCGCCTCGACCAACGGAGTCCGCCGGTCCTTTCCATGGAGACCCAGGCGCTCGATCGCTTTGCCGATCTTCTCCTCGGAGGTCTTGCCCAGACCGGGGAGGTCACGCAACTGCTCGGCGGCGATGGCAGTCCGCAGGCCTTCGATGTCCTCGACGCCGAGCTCGGCCCGGATCACCTTCAGCGTCTTGGGACCGAGACCGGGGATCTTGGTGAGCTCGACGAACGCCGGGGGGTATTTCTCCCGGAGGGCGACCAGCTTGGCTACCGAGCCGGTGGACATGAACTCGAGGATCTTGTCTGCCGTCGAGCCACCCACTCCCTTGATCTCGGTGAGCTCCTTCTTGCTGAGACCGGTCAGCTCGCCCTGATATCCCTCGATCCCATGAAGCGCGTTCTCATAAGCCCGGACCCGGAACGCCTGAGGGCTGCCCTCGTCCAGCGCCGTGAGTTTGGCCAGCTC
>JBEVIF010000209.1:0-8214 GCA_040510795.1 Acidimicrobiia bacterium | reverse complement strand
ACAGGACCCCGACTCCCGACCCGGCAGCCGCCACCAGGGCCCGCTGCCCCGGGCCCAGCTCCTTGCCCGGCACAGACCAACTGGTGAGCCCGCCGATGCCGTTGAGCTCGATCTCGACCTCGGCGCCATACGAGCGGGCGGTGATGGCGTGGCCGAGCTCGTGGATGAGGATCGAGACGAACACGATCGCCACCCAGGCCACCAGGTAGACGAGCGGTCTCCTGCTGGTGAACCCGATCAGGGCGGCGATCAGGAGAAACGAGGGACGAATCGTCACCGGGATCCCGATCAGCCGAAAGGTGGGCATGGCCCCATGATGGCCCACCTTGCGAGTCTTCGGGACAAAGGGCGTGGTTACGCTCGGCTGATGAACGACGATCTACGAGCCAAAGTGGCCGCCGACCTCCTCCGACTCACCGAGCTGCTTGGCGACCTGGTCAGACTTCCCTCGGTCAGCGCCCCCGGGTACGACACGAGCAAGGTGCACAGGGCGGCGGAAACAATCGCCGGGATTCTCGATCGGGCCGGGTTCGAGGATGCCCAACTACTGGAGGCGAACGGTGGCAACCCCGCGGTTTTCGCCCAGATCCCCGCGCCTGAAGGTGCTCCCACACTTCTTCTCTACGCCCACTACGACGTCCAACCTCCGGGCCCTTCAAACGAGTGGTCCACCGATCCGTTCGAGCCCGTCGAGCGGGAAGGCCGGCTATACGGACGGGGCGCGGCCGACGACAAGGGTGGGATCGTGATGCATCTCGGGGCGGTGGCCGCCCACGACGGCCGCCCTCCGGTTGGCGTCCAGATTTTCTTCGAGGGAGAGGAAGAGGGCGGGTCACAAAGCCTCGCGGGCATCCTCGAGCGCCACTCGAGTCTTCTCACCCCGGACATAATCGTCATCGGCGACGGGGGGAACTGGTCGGTCGGGGTGCCCGCATTCGTCACGTCGTTGCGAGGGATCGCCGGCGTCTCGTTCGAGTTGCGCACCCTGAAGAAGGCGGTCCACTCGGGATCGTTCGGCGGCGTGTTCCCCGATGCGCTGACCGCCATGATCCGTCTGCTGGCAACTCTCCACGACGACAAGGGCAATGTGGCGATCCCAGGCCTCGTCAGCGAGGAGGTCGGAGGCATCGACGTGCCCGAGCAGATGGCCCGTGAGCTCGCAGGGACCGTGGACGGCCTGGAGCAGATCGGCACCGGGACGATCCCTTCCCGCATTTGGACCCGGCCCGCAGTGTCGGTCCTCGCCCTCGATGCGCCCCCGGTGTCGGAGGCCATCAACCAGCTGGTCCCCGTGACAAGGGCAAAGGTCAGTCTGCGAACAGCACCCGGTCAGGACACCAATGCCGCACTCGAAGCGCTGAAGAAGCATCTCGAGGAGCACGCCCCATGGGGAACCAAGGTGGAATTCCTCCACGAGGAGGTGGGCGACGCCACGAGCCTCGACATGGACACATTCGCGGTAGAGGCCTGGTCTGCTGCCTTCAAAGAGGCCTTCGGGATCGATCCGATCCACATGGGTGCCGGAGGCTCCATCCCATTCATCTCTACCTTTTCCGAGATGTACCCGGGTGTCCCGATCCTGGTGATCGGTACCAGTGACCCCACCAGCGCCTATCACGCCCCCAACGAGAGTCAGGATCTGGCCGATTTGGGTAAGGCGGTGCTCGCCGAGGCGATCGCGTTCAGGTTGATCGCCCAAGCATCAGCGTGACCCAACGAAGCCGTTCTGTCGCCACGCCTCGTACACCACTACCGCCGTCGAGTTGGAGAGGTTGAGCGAGCGGACGCCGGGATGCATCGGGAGACGCAATCGCTCCGTCACCCACTCCAGCTCCTTGACGTCGTCGGGCAGGCCGACCGACTCCGGGCCAAACATGAGGCAGTCACCCGGTCGGTAGTCGACTTCGGTGAAGAGCACGTCGGCATCGACGGTGTAGGCAAACACCCGGTCCGGCCGGCGGGCGGCGCGCCAGCTCTCCAGGTTGTCGTGGACGCTGACACTCGCCTTCTCCCGATAGTCCATGCCGGCCCTGCGAAGCTTGGCGTCGTCCATGTCGAAGCCGAGCGGGGAGATGAGATGGAGGTGGCATCCCGTGACAGCGGCGAGACGCATGGCGTTGCCCGTGTTGGGAGGTATCTCCGGCCGGTAGAAAACTATGTCAAACATTTTGGGTCGAACACGTCAGCGCAGATCGAAGAGGCGCAGCTCGGTGTCTTCGATGTCGCGAAGACCGTCGTAGTCGACTTCGAGCGCGACGATCCCTCGTGCCTCTGCCAGCACCCGAGCCTGCGGGGTGATCAGCTGGGCGACGAACATCCCGCGCACCGGCCCCAGTCGCGGATCCTGACCCAATCGCTCCAGGTAGCGGGTGAGTTGCTCCACCCCATCGATCTCGCCTCTCCGCTTCACCTCGACGGCCACCACGCGCCCTTCGTCGTCGGCACAGAGAAGGTCGACCGGTCCGATGTCGGTGGGGTACTCGCGACGGATCAGGCTGAGTCCATCTCCCAGCACCCAGGGCCGAGCGGCGAGTAGCTGCTGGAGATGGGCCTCCACGCCGTCCTTCTGCAAGCCGGGATCGTCACCCAAGGCGTGAGTCACGTCCTCCAGCACCTCTGAAATGGCGATCACCAGCTTCTCCCCCTTGCTGTTGGTCACCTCCCAACGGTCCTCGTAGGTCTCGACGACGTTGGGAGAGACCATCCAGTTGAGCGGTTTGGAGGCGTTCCCGTCGGAGTGGATGGCGAGGGTTCCATCTGCCTTGATCATGATCAGCCGCACCGCCTCGGGAAGATGCGCGGTGACCCGGCCGGAGTAGTCGACCGTGCAGCGGGCGATGACCAATCTCAAACGTGGGCGAGAGTACCGGTGCGATGGATCCTGCCGGCGACGACCGCGCACACGAAGAATAGGCTGGCCAGGACCACCCAGCCCGGTGTGTAGCTCCCGAGCCTATCCACGGACAGACCCATCAGCGGGGCGCCAATGCCGATTCCGGTCAGGAACCCGAGCATCGCCAGCCCTGTGGCGCGACCGACCAACTCAGGCAGCGAGTAGTCCATCACTGCCAGCATCCCGACCGCGTTCCATGCCACGGCACCAGATCCAATCAGCAAGGCGGCCGGTATGAGAACCCAGGAAGGCAGACTCCCCGCCGAAGCCAAAGCGAGAAGCAGCGCGGCGACGGCCGACTGCGCAGCCAACAGGCGGAGCGTCCGACCGTGTCCCAGCCATCGCTCCGAGGCAGACCCCCAGGTGATCCGGGCGATCACGCCGACCAAGCCGACACCGGCGATGAGGAGGCCGGCTTGAGCCACGGTCCAACCCTGACTCTCCTCAGCGAACAGCGGGAGGAACGTAGTCGTCGCGGAGACCCCCAGGCCGATGAGCGTGCCATAGACCGCAATCCACTTGACCGCCGTAGGAATCGGCGAGATGGGGGCCCCCTCGATCCTGGGTGTCCTCTCGACCTCAGGCCGTCGCCACATCCCCACCAGCCCGACCGCAGGGAACACCAGGAAAGAGGCAAAGGCCAGCCGCCAGTTGGTGGCTGCGGATAGGGCTGGAAGCAGAAGGCCCCCCAGAAACGCGGCCATCTGCACCCCGGATTGCTTGATGCCGGTGATCACGCCCCGGGCACCGGCAACGATGTTGTCGACGATGAGGGCGTTGGTGGCCGGGTTGGTCCATCCGTTGGGAACGCCGCTGAGGAGCGCACCGCAGACGAGGACGAAGTAGTTCGGGGCAACGGCGACCAGAACCATTGCGAACATCCCCAGGATCAGCACCCCGATAACGGACCTGACGCTGCCGACGCGGTCGGTGAAGCGGCCGAAGATCGGAGAGAGCAGGGCTCCTGTGAACGCACTGGCCGAGACCAAGATCCCGATCTGCCATCTGTCCACGCCGAATTCGTCGATGAGGTTGGAGGCGAGAACGCCAAACGCGCTCTGAGCAAACGTGGCCACACCCATCGCCGTTGCGGTCACAGCGGCCAGCGAGAACCTGCTGAAGGGTCGAGTCGAGTGCCTGGTGATCGCCAATTAGTGTCCGATTGTCGATTGGAGAATGCACATGATGCGAATCCTGGTGGGGACCGAGAAGGGCGCCTATCTGCTCACTGAGTCGGGCTCAGATTGGCACGTCGATGGCCCGATGTTCCCCGGGTGGAAAGTGACCGCCTTCGGCCAGACCACCGGTGGCGCTCGTGTCGCCGCCACTGGCAGCAATTGGTACGGCGTCGGGGTGCACCACAGCGAGAACCTGTTCGATTGGAAGCCGAGCGACTCGCCTCCGACCTGGCCCGAGGGGTCGGACCGCAAGCTGGAGCAGATCTGGACGTTTCACAACGAGGGCGACCGCCTCCTCGCCGGCGTCGCTCAGGCGGGTCTCTTCTCATCCGACGACGGGGGCATGAGCTGGGACCCGGTGACGAGCCTCAACGAGCACCGCACCCGGGACCAGTGGTCTCCAGGGGCGGGTGGTCTCTGTGCCCATCGCATCCTCTCCGGCAATGGAAGCATGTGGGTCGGCATCTCCGCCGTCGGCGTCTTCAGGTCAGACGACGAGGGCGTTACTTGGGTTCCGAAGAACGATGGGATTCCCTCGGTCGATACCGCCGAGGGCGGAGAGCGACCGGAGGTGGGCTATTGCGTCCATGGTCTTGCCCACGATCCGGACGAGCCGGACCACATGTGGCGACAAGACCATCAAGGGGTCTTCCGATCCACCGACGGAGGGGACAACTGGGAGCGGATCGAGGACGGCCTGCCGGCCGGGTTCGGGTTCGTCATGTGGCGGCACCCCGGCACCGGTCGCCTCCTGACCGTTCCTCTCGAGTCATCGGACAACAGGGTCCCCGTAGATGGGAAGCTCAGCGTCTATGCCTCCGATGACAACGGTTCTTCGTGGCGGGTCTCCGGCAGTGGCTGGTCGGGGGCCCCTCAGTTCACCGGTGTGCTGCGACGGGCTTTCGACGGCGATGGCAATGGTGGATTCTGCTTCGGGACGTCAGGAGGGAAGCTTTGGCTCACCCGTGATCTCGGAGACACCTGGCAGGAATTGAACGCCTCCTTCCCCCGGATCGCGGCGGTCAGCATCGTCGCATGAGTGTCACCGTCCGGATCCCACGGGTCCTGTCCCAGGCGGTGACGAGCGGGGTGCGCCACCAGGCCGAGGGCGAGAACCTGGCCGAGGTGCTCGAGAACCTGTTCTCCCGGGAACCGGGGTTGGAGAACCACCTGCTCGACGAGGACGGGAGGATCAGGCCCCATGTCCTGATATTCGTTGATGCCGCCCGCGCCGATCTGGACACCCCCGTTGGGCCGACCTCGGAGATTCAGGTGCTTCAGGCGGTCAGTGGAGGCTGATCCGGAGGTGGATCGGTCTTGGTGGGGCGGCTGAACACGAACCAGAGGGCAAAAACCCCGACTGCAACGAGGATGATCCTCAGGACCATGTTGTCGATGAGGACGAACGCCGAGAACGAGAGACTGGCGGTGATGGCGATCGCCGCCACCCATTTCATCCTCATGGTGAGACCACCGCTTCTATAGCCCTCGATGATCTTTCCGTAGATCGGATGGTTGACGAGCCAGCCGTGAACCCTCTCAGATGACATCGAGAAGAAGAAGGCGGCGAGGATCACGAAGTCGAAGGTGGGGATACCGGGCAATACGCTGAGGTAGACGAATCCGAGACAGATGACGCCGAGCACGAAGTAGACCCCGCGCAACAGACGGCTGCGTGGTTTCTTGGGCGCAACCGACCGGTCGACACTCTGTGTCACGGCGCCAACATATTGGGGAGGGTTTCTGACGGCGAGTCGGTATCCGGGTACTTGGTACTCGGCACCCGGTACTTGGTACCTTCAAAGAAACAAAGGAACCAAATGCCGATTGCAACGCCAGAGAAGTACCGGGAGATTCTCGATGCCGCCCGCAACGGGGGATTCGCGCTTCCCGCCATCAACGTCACATCCTCGACCACGATCGTGGCCGCCCTCGAAGGTCTGAGCCAGGCCGGCTCCGACGGGATACTCCAGGTCTCCTATGGCGGCGGCGAGTTCGCCTCCGGGCAGTCGAACAAGAGCATGGCGGTGGGGGCCATCGCCCTCGCCGAGTTCGCCGGAATCGTTGCCCAGCAGTATCCGGTGAACGTCGCCCTCCACACCGACCACTGCCCTCCGGACCGCGTCGACGGTTACATCCGGCCTTTGCTCGAGGAAAGTCGGCGGCGAAAGGATCAGGGCCGAGACCCGGTCTTTCAGTCACACATGCTCGACGCATCCGAGTTGCCAATGGAAGAGAATCTGACGCTGGCCAGGGAGCTCCTCGATCTATGTGCCGAGGTCGACGTCATCCTCGAGCTGGAGATCGGGATCGTTGGCGGGGTCGAAGACGCCACCGACAACGAGGACATCGATCGGACCAAGCTGTACACCTCTCCCGACGACATGGTCCGGGTCTCGGAAGTGCTCGGCACGTTCGATAAAGGCATGTACCTGCTGGCGGCTGTCTTCGGCAACGTCCACGGGGTATACAAGCCAGGGTCGGTGAAACTCGATCCGACCATCCTTCGCGAGGGCCAGGAGGCGGTGGCTGGCCGATTCGGCGATGGCGCGCGGCATTATCTGGTATTCCACGGCGGGTCAGGCTCGAGCGTCGACGAGATCCACGAGACGCTTGGCTACGGCGTGATCAAGATGAACATCGACACCGACTGCCAGTACGCATACACCCGGCCCATCGCCGACCACATGCTGAAGAACTACGACGGGGTCCTCAAAGTCGATGGTGAGGTCGGGGACAAGAAGACCTACGACCCGCGCTCCTACATGAAGAAAGCAGAGGTCGGCATGGCGGCCCGGGTGGTCGAAGCGGCCGAGCAGCTTCTCTCGGCAGGCAAATCCATAGGTTGATGGATCGCAGGCACGAAACCTGGGCCACATCCGATAGGTTCGTCCCGCAGCGATTCGTCGGCCCCTTCGTCCGTTTCACCAGGATCGAGGCGGCATCTGGCCTAGTTCTTCTGGCCGCTGCGATAGTCGCAATGGTCTGGGCCAACTCCCGCTGGTCGGCCACTTATTTCCAGATCCTCGAGACGCCGCTGATCATCGAGTTCGGGCCGATTCATTTCGACGAGGACTTCCAGCACGTCATCAACGACGGCCTGATGGCGATCTTCTTCTTCGTCGTCGGCCTCGAGATCAAGCGTCAGGTGGTCCATGGTGACTTGAGCGACCCCAAGACAGCAGCCCTCCCCGTCATGGCTGCCCTCGGCGGCATGATCTTCCCGGCTCTCATCTACATATGGATCAATCTCGATGCCGGTGAGGCGGCGATCCGGGGTTGGGGTGTCCCGATGGCGACCGACATCGCCTTCGCGGTTGGAGTGTTGGCACTACTCGGATCCAGGATCCCGAGCGGAGCGCGGTTGTTCCTGCTCACGTTGGCGATCGCCGACGACATCGGGGCCATAACTGTCATCGCGATCTTCTATACCGAGGATCTGGACCTCGGCTACCTCGCCCTGGCCATCGGCGGATTGTTCTTGGCCGTGGTGGCCACCCGGGTGGGCATTCGATCGCTCGCCTTCTACGTCCCTCTTGGGGTGATCGTTTGGTACTTCACGTTCGAGTCCGGGGTTCACGCCACGCTCGCCGGCGTGGCCCTGGGCTTCCTCACTCCGGCCCGCCCGATGTACCCGTCAGACGAGTTCGACCGGCGTGCCCGGGCGATCCTCGACTCCTTCCCGAACGAGCCCGACACACCAGAGGCCCAGGAGCATGCCGATCTGGAGGCGCTCCTCTTGAGCGATATCTCGTCGGAAGCCGTCGCTCCCCTCAGCCGGCTCGAGTACCGACTGCAGGTCTGGAGCTCGTTCGTGGTGATTCCGCTGTTCGCCCTGGCCAATGCCGGTGTCGACTTCCGCGGCATCGACATCGTCGACGCCCTGACCTCGACAGTGGCCCTGGGCGTCACCGCTGGTCTGGTGCTCGGCAAGACGATCGGGATCAGCCTCCTCAGCTTCGTCACGGTCAAGACCGGGTTGGGGCGGCTCCCCGAAGGAACCAGTTGGCTGCACATCGTCGGTCTCTCCGTCGTCAGCGGGATCGGGTTCACGGTTGCCCTCTTCATCGCGGGTCTCGCTTTCAACGACGCCGTGCTCAACGACCTGGCAAAGGTGGGGATCTTCGCCGGATCTCTCCTGGC
>JBEVIF010000208.1:0-4908 GCA_040510795.1 Acidimicrobiia bacterium | reverse complement strand
CGGAGCCCGAGTCGCCGGTGCCCCCTTGGTGACCGAGGGTCGGCTGCGGCCGCCGACCGAGCGAACGAATGCCCCCAGAGAGCCGCCGATAGCGTGGAGGCGCCAGGGAAGTGGCCCGGGTTGCCTGAGCCATGCGCAAGGCCCCCGTCCCAAAGCGAAGCGATCGCCTCGAGCCGATAGCCGTGCCGAGCAGGAACGATCGAAGCCGGTGACCGAATGTTGGGCGTTGTGCCGCGATCTCGGCCCGCGTTCCCTCGAGTATCCGCCCGTAGGGGACCATCCCCGGGCATACCGGCTCACAGGCCCGGCAACCGAGACAGAAGTCGATCACGCCTTGGAAGGGACCGTCGAGCTCGAGCAGACCGTTGTGAACCGCTTTCATCGCCTGGATTCGACCTCGAGGGGATGCGGTTTCCCGCCCGGTCAAGCGGAATGTGGGGCATGCAGGCAGGCAAAGGCCGCACTGAACGCAGGCATTCAACTCATCGGTGGTCGGGTGATCGAGAGTTGCCCATCCCATCACAGACCTCCAGGTAACCGGCCCGGATTGATGATCCGGGCCGGATCGAACTGGGCGATGAGACGACGCTGGATCTCCAGTCCCGGAGGAGGCGATCCCCACGGGTCAATACCGTCGAGATCGCCGATTGGCGCTTCTGTCACTACCACGGCGCCGCCGGAGGCCTCCACCCACGAGCGAAGCACATCCGCCCCATCCGAATTGGGCGAGGCGGCGCGTATGTCACCGGCACGGTGGACGGCGAGATAGTCCCACCCTGAGGGGAGCCGGGCTATCGCCTCTGACGTCAGGGCGGGTGGGACTCGAACCGACCATCGGTATAGGCCCTGTGGATCGCCCGGCCACCGATGCCCCTCGACCGCCGCCCCACCGAGTCGATCGCCGGAAGCTGCGACCTCCTCGGGCGTGCCCCAGAGAAAGACCTCGGTCACGCCGTTTCGCTCCAGGACAGCAAGCGGCCTCGTCACCCGGTCGGCAACCCCGACGTCATCGATGGTGATCGTCGCCGCGGCGGGCGGCATTGGCCACAACTTGAGACAGACCGAGGTGATGACCCCCAATGAGCCAAAGGCGCCAACCACCAGACGCGGCAGGTCGTACCCGGAGACGTTCTTCACCACCCGGCCACCACCCCGAACCACCCGACCGTCCCCGGTCACCAGGCGGACCTCGAGCATCCTTTCCCTGGTACCGAGGAGACGGGCCCTCCGCAATGAGGAGATCCCGGCCGAGATGACTCCTCCGACCGTGGATGCACCCGGCACCTCGGGTAGTACTGCGGTCTGTGAGCGTTCGCGTAGGGCAGCTTCCAGTTCGGCGACGGGGGTTCCTGCCCCAACGGTCACGGTGAGGTCATCGGGGTCCCACTCCTCGATCCCGGAGAGCCCGCCCATCTCCAACACGAGGTCAGGAAGCAGAGGAGAGCCGTAGCCCTGTTTGGTCCCGCCCCCGACCACATTCACGACGCGTTGTTCCTCGGTGGCCTTTCTCAGGATCGAGGTCAGATCCTCGACCGTGGATGGAGCGACACGCTCGGGACCGCCCCCGGCGGTCCCGGTCATACCCAGGCCCCGTCCGGTATCTCCCGTCTCACCCCACCGAAGTCGAAGCATCGCGAGCCCTCCGGGAGCACTTTCGCCGGGTTGAAGATTCCAGCGGGATCGAAAGCCTCCTTGAGCCGGGCCTGGGCGTCGAGGTCGAGCTCGTTGAAGTCCGCCCGCATCATGTCCCTCTTCTCGAGGCCGATCCCGTGCTCACCGGAGAGGGCGCCACCACGGCTGAGACATGCCGCAACCATCTCCTCGCCCGCCTTGTGGACCTTGTCCAACATGACCGGGTCGGAGGCGTCGAACGCCATGAGCGGGTGGAGATTGCCGTCGCCGGCATGGAAGACGTTGTAGACGTCCAGCCCGTAGCGGTCGGCGATCGCCTGAACCTCCTCCATGGTCTCGACCAGACGCGAGCGAGGGACAACGGTGTCGTGTAAGTAGTAGTTCGGGGAGACCTGGGCCACGGCCCCGAACGCCGACTTGCGACCCTTCCAGAGGATGGCGCGCTCGTCCTCGTCTCTCGCCACCTTGACATCGCGCGCCCCGTTGGCGAGGCCGATGCGTGAGATGAGAGCTGCCTCGGCCTCCACCGCCTCGGGCTCGCCGACCACCTCAGCGAGGAGGATGGCGGCGCAATCGCAGGGAAGGCCCGCCTTGAGCCAGTTCTCGACGGCGGTCGTCATCTTCTGGTCCATGATCTCCAGCGCCGCCGGCACCAGGCCGGATGCGATGACCTCAGAGACCGTTCGCGTCGCCCCTTCCAGCTCCTCGAAGTCGAGAAGGAGCGTCCTCACGTCTGCTTCGATTGGCAGGAGTCGGACGAGGGCCCGAGTCACCACACCGAGCGTGCCTTCCGATCCAACCATCAACCCCTTCAGGTCCAGGCCCGGCATGTCGGGTGCCTGGCCGCCGAGAACGAGGGTCTCGCCACCGGCCAGGACCACCTCCATGCCGAGGACATGGCTGGTGGTGGCGCCCTCGGCCAGACAGTGTGCGCCGCCCGAATTGTTGGCGACATTTCCGCCAATCGTGCAAGCCGACTGCGAAGAGGGGTCGGGGGCGAAGGCCAGACCGAACGGTTCGGCCTCCATGCTCAGATCGAGATTGATCACGCCCGCTCCGACCCATGCGGTCCTGTTCTCGACGTCGATGTCGATATGGTTCATCGCGGTGGTGGACAGGACGATCCCGCCGTCGACAGGTATCGCCCCGGCAGCGAGCCCGGTGCCCGCGCCGCGGGCGACGATCGGGACGCCGTGTCTCTCGGCAACACGGACCACTTCGGCGACTTCCTCTGTGGTTTCGGGGAAGACCACGCAAGTCGCCTGACCCTGCATCAGGGATGCATCTCTCGAATAGAGGTAGAGCTCGACCGGCTCCTCGAGCACCCGGTCGTCACTCAACACACCACGCAGATCTCCGACAAGGCTCACACGAGTGAGGGTAGTTGTGGCTTGGACCGGCGAACCTCAGGGGTCAGGGTTGGCCCCACCCCCCGCCGCCGGGGGTGAGCACCAGGAGGCGGTCGCCGGCGGACACCTGGGTCGTGGATTTGGCGGGTAGCCGTTCACGGCGGCCATCCGGTTTGATGAGCAGGTCCTCGCCGGTGGCCCCCGGTCCACCGCCGGCCAGGCCCCAGGGTCGATGCCGCCGCCGCTCGCCCATGAGTGAAAGCGTGGCGTCGGCGAGGAAGAGGATCTCACGTTCGATGCCCTCCCCTCCCGGGAACCGGCCCTCACCGCCGCTTCCTCGACGCAGGGTGTAGCGCTCCACCCGGAACGGATAGTGGGTGTCCAACGCCTCGATCGGGGTGTTCTCTGTGTTGGTCATCCCCGTCTGGATCCCAGACTGACCTGCTCGCCCGGGCCGACCGCCCTGCCCCCCGGCGATGGTCTCGTAATACGCGAATTCGTCGTTGCCCACCAGGACATTGTTCATGGTCCCCTGGGAGGCTGCGGGCACGCGGTCGGGAGCAGCCTGGGCCAGCGCCCCGAGGAGGACGTCGGCGATTCGTTGGCTGGTCTCCACGTTGCCGGCGGCCACCGCTGCGGGAGGGCGGGCATTGACCACCGATCCCGACGGGGCGATCAGAGCCAGTGGGCGATAGCACCCGCCGTTGGCGGGGATGCTGGGATCGGTCGCCACCCGGACCGCGTAGTAGAGACAGGACCTGGTCACCGCCTCGACCGCGTTGAAGTTCGCCGCCACCTGGTCGTCGCTTCCGGTGAAATCGGCCGTGAGCCGCCCATCGCCGATGGTGAGGGTGACCCTGATTCCGACATCGGCCTCCTCCAGCTCCATGAAGTCGGCAAACGCGAATTCCCCTTCGGGCAGTTGACGAAGGGCCGCGATCGTCCGCCGTTCCCCGTAGTCGAGAAGGGACGCAGCCATGGACGCGAACGGCACCTCGGCGACTCCGGCGACCAGTTCCGCCATCCGGGTCGTGCCGACTGCGTTGGCTCCGATCTGCGCTTCGAGGTCCCCGCGCCGCTCCCATGGAGTGCGGGAGGCGGCGATGAAGGGCTCGGCGAAGTCATCTGCCCAATGGCCCGATTCGAAAGCGACCACCGGAGGGACCCGATGGCCTTCCTGGTCGACCGTGACCGCATGCGCCGGCATCGACCCGGGAGCCTCACCCCCGACGTCGGCGTGATGGGCCCGATTGGCCACCCAGGCGACATGCCTCGAGGCCACAAAGACCGGGGCGACAAGAGTGAGATCGTTGAGGTGGGTGCCACCGAAGAACGGGTCATTGACCGCGTACTGAACACCTGGGACTGGTTCGAATCGGGCCAGGCACGCCGCCACCGATTCGGGCATCGACCCGAGATGAACGGGGATGTGCTCTGCCTGGGCCAGCATCTCGCCGTCGGCGGTGAACACGGCAGCCGAACAGTCGGCCCTCTCTTTGATGTTGGGCGAAAGCGATGAATGCCGCAGGACTGTCCCCATCTCGTCTGCCACCGAGGCGAGACGATGACGGGCGACCTCGAGTGCTATCGCATCGGCAGTCACGATGGGAGTAGATGGCCGATGTGCTTCGTGGCCTCCCGGTAAGACAAACCGGAGAGCTGATCCCGATGCTCGATCACGAAACGTGCAACCGCGTCGGGATCGACTCTGGCATGTTGGCGGAGCGCCCAGCCGATTGCCTTTCGGATGAAGAATTCCATCTCGAAGGCACGTGCCTCGCAGAATCGGAAGAGCCTGACTGCGTCGGTGCCCTCCTTTGCACCGACCTGGCAGATAATCGCCGTCCGCCTCAGCCACATCTCGTCTTCGTCGATCCAGGTGTCCACGGTCGGCCAGACCGCCGCCGGATGGCCCACGACCAGGTCG
>JBEVIF010000207.1:0-9489 GCA_040510795.1 Acidimicrobiia bacterium | reverse complement strand
AGCTCGCCCTCCTCGGAGAGATGCTCGATCAGCGGCCGGGCCTCGGGCATCCCGATCCGGTGATAGTCGGCCAGGTCGGCTGCGGTGGCCACACCCATCGAGCGCGCCGCCTTGAGAAGGAGGATGGACTGCGCCTCCTCACGCTCCAAACCCTGCGCTCCTAAATGCTCGCCGGGGATTACCCGCTCGCTCAGGTCGTACATCCGGGTGAAGTTGGGGCGATGGGCTGTGGTGACTCTCCCTCCCATGAACAGGGCTTCCAGGGCGACCTTCCCCTTGGACCAGCCCCACATCGAAGTCCCGTCTCGTTGACCGGGATCATGGAGGTCGGCCGTCTTGAGCGGCCCCCGATCGCGCACCTGCTCCAGAACCTGATCCAGGTACTCGGGATGCTCCCGCGCCATGGTCTCCAGCCGCGTCCAGTTGAAGGTCCCGTTCATCCGCCATCGCCAGAGGTTGTGGTCCTGGACAGGGATGAGCGACGCCTCGTGACCCCAGTACTCGAACATTTCACTCGACCCCCATAGCCAGGCATCCAGGGCTGCGCGGTCATAGGCACCGAGTCGGGAAAAGAAGGGCATGTAGTGGGTGCGGCTGAAGACATTGACCGAGTCGAGTTGGACCAAGCCGATCCTGTCCACGACACGCCGGAAATGACGCACATCGACCCGCCCCGTAGGTCGGGGGTCGGCAAAGCCTTGAGCGCCCAACGCAAAGCGACGGGCGTGATCGATGGTGAGCGTCCGCATCGCCGGGAACCTAACGCCGATAGCGGACAACCCCGGTCCTCGGCCATGCCATCATCCCGCAGGTGATCGAGCGCTACACACTCCCCGAGATGGCCCGGATCTGGTCCGAGCAGCGCAAGCTCGAGGTGTGGAAAGAGGTGGAGACCCTTGCCCTCGAAGCATGGCAAACGCTGGGAAAGGTGCCTCACGGCGTCGCGGAAGCGACCGAGGCCGCAATTTGTCCCACGCCCGAGCAGGTGGCGGAGCGGGAAATGGTCACCAATCACGACCTGGCTGCATTCGTCGATCTGCTCGGCGAAGCCGCAGGCCCTGACGCTGCCGGCTGGGTCCACTACGGGCTCACCTCATCGGATGTCCTCGACACCGCTGGGGGCGTGATCCTCTCCGAATCGGCCGATCTGCTGCTCAACGCCCTGGAATCACTCTTCGAAACGGTCAAGGACCGCGCCATGGAGCATCGGGACACCTACATGGTGGGCCGAACCCATGGAATCTGGGCCGAGCCCACAACGTTCGGGCTCAAACTGGCGAGTTGGGCCTTCGAACTGGCCCGGGATCACACCCGGCTCCAGGAGGCTCGCTCGACCGTGGCAGTCGGGAAGATCTCGGGTGCCGTGGGAACCTATGCCCACGTTCCGCCCGAGGTGGAGACTCACATCTGCGATGCCCTCGGTCTGGAGCCAGAGTCGGCTTCGACACAGGTGACCGCCCGGGATCGTCACGCCCAGTATCTGCAGACGATCGCCCTCATCGGAGCCTCGATCGAGCGCATGGCCACCGAGATCCGCCATCTGCAACGGTCCGAGGTGGCGGAGGTCAGAGAGGCGTTCGGCAAGGGGCAGAAGGGGTCGTCGGCGATGCCGCACAAGCGGAATCCGATCCTCTCAGAGCGGATGACCGGGATGGCCCGGCTGCTCCGGGGCTATGCCCAGGTAGGCCTGGAGAATGTGGCCCTGTGGCACGAGCGGGACATCTCTCACTCGTCGGCGGAGAGAGTGGTGCTGCCCGATGCTTCGATCGCCCTCCATTACATGCTGGTCAAGTTCAACGGTCTCATCCGCGACCTGGTCGTCGACGACGATCGGATGATCGCCAATCTCGAATCGACGCGGGGCCTGGTGTTCAGTCAGGCAGTCCTGCTCGCGTTGATCGACACAGGTATGACCCGTGACCAGGCCTATCGCATCGTCCAGGCACACGCCATGACAGCGTGGGACGCGAGTGAATCGCTGCAAGGGCTGCTCGCGGGCGACCCATCGGTCCAACTCACAGACGACGCTCTCGCCGCCTGCTTCTCACTGGAGCGCGTGGCCGAGTCGGCCCGGATCGTCTTCGACAGGCTGGCCGATTTGAAGCTGTAGGTGCTCAGTCCGGGGGCGTGATGTGCACGGTCCCGGTGAACAGGGCCACCTTCCGCCCATCCTCACGGCTGACATCGACCCGGTAGGTGCCGAGGGTCCGGCCCCTCGAGATCTCGACGACCGATGCCCGCAGCACGTCGCCAGGCTTTGCCGCCGCCGTCAGCACGAGATGGGTGTCGATGGCAACGGCTCGATCTCCGGCATTGTTCGAGGCCAGGGAGAAGGCACAGTCGGCCAGGGAGAAGACGAGACCGCCGTGGCCGACGCCGAGGAAATTCACGTGGTGGGGGAGGACCGTCAGCCCGACCACGATCTCGTCGTCGGTGACCCCAACCAATTCCACACCGAGTGAGCCCGCGTATGGATCGGCTGCGAGCAAATCGGCGACGCGGGACGGGGAGAACCCTGGCATCGGCGGAGAATACGTGCACTACTCTGCCGCCACGTGCCTGCGCTTCCTCATATCGCTTCGGGAAAGGTCAGGGAGATCTACGAGGTGGACGAAGAGCATCTCCTCTTCGTCGCCACCGACCGCATCTCTGCCTACGACGTCATCCTCGACCAGCTGATCCCGGACAAGGGCAAGGTGCTGGCCGGGCTGAGTCTCCACTTCTTCGACCTCCTCGACACACCCAACCACCTCGTCACCACCGACCTGTCGGGAGTCGACGGGCTGGGTGACGACGAGCTAAACGACATGACAGGCCGTGCGATGGTTGTGCGAAAGGCCGAGGTGATCCCGGTCGAGTGCGTGGTCCGGGGATATCTCTATGGATCGTCATGGCGCGAATACCGGGATGGGGGCGGGCCGACTACCGAGCATCTGCCCCTTGGCCTGAAACTGGCCGACCGTCTCCCTGAGCCAATCTTCACCCCGGCCACCAAAGCCACCACAGGCCACGACGAGAACATCACCGAGTCCGAGACACGGTCCCTCCTGGGGGACGACCTGTACGAAGAGCTGCGGAAGCGGTCGGTCGACATATACCTCAGGGCGTCGGAGCACGCCGCCAAGAAGGGCGTCATCCTGGCCGACACCAAGTTCGAGTTCGGGTTCGCCGGTGACGAACTGCTCCTCATCGACGAGGTGCTCACTCCCGACTCTTCACGCTACTGGCCCGCCGATGAGTGGGTCCCCGGTCAGGACGTGCCCTCTTTCGACAAGCAGTACGTGAGGGAGTGGCTGGACACGACCGACTGGGACCACAGCCCGCCCCCACCCAACCTGCCCGATGACATCGTGGAAGGAACCCGCTCGCGTTACATCGAGGCGTACGAGCGGATCACAGGGGCGCGCTTCGACGACTACCTGGCCCGGGGCGGATGAAGGTCACCGTAGAGATCACAAGGCGACCCGAGATCGCCGACCCCCAGGGGACAACGATCCAACGGGCACTCCGCGATTTGGGCAACAATGAGGTGATGTCGGTGAGAGTCGACCGGGTGATCCATCTCGAGGTGGATGGCGACGACCCCGCCGTCGTGCAGAGCCGGGTTGAGGAGATGTGCCGCCAGGTGCTGGCCAACCCCGTCCTCGAGGACTTCAGCGTGGAGGTCACCGGATGAGGACGGCTGTCGTGGTCTTCCCCGGCACCAACTGCGAGCAGGACGTCGCGCATGCCCTCACCTCTCTCGGTGGCGAGGTCGAACTGGTCTGGCACCGGGAGACTGACCTGTCCGGATTCGATGGTGTGGTCTTGCCCGGTGGATTCGCCCACGGGGATTATCTCCGCACCGGCGCAATCGCCCGGTTCTCCCCGGTCATGACCGAGGTCGAGCGCATGGCATCTCAAGGCTCGCCGGTGCTGGGGATATGCAACGGTTTTCAGGTCCTGTGCGAGGCTGGCTTGCTGCCCGGCGCTCTGATCGCCAACCGCGACCTGGCCTTCATCTGCCGGTTCGTGGACCTCGAGGTGGTGGACAACGACAGCATCCTCACCCGGTCAGCTGAGATCGGGCAACGGATCCGAATCCCGCTCAACTCGTACGAGGGCAATTGGGTTGATCCCGGAAAGACGGGGCGGATCGTGCTCAGATACCTCGACGACCCCAACGGCTCCCAGCACGCGGCCGCGGGCGTGGCCAACGACGGAGGCAATGTCGTCGGCGTGATGCCCCACCCCGAGCGAGGCGTCGACGAGCTGCTCGGCTCCGGTGATGGACGGGTCCTCCTCGAAGGGTTCCTCCACTCGCTGGTCCCGGCGTGACAACCGACACCCAGCCGCTCCACCGACGACTCGGGATGACCGATGAGGAGCACGAGTCGGTCCTTGGCTTGCTCGGGCGTGATCCGCGGCCGGCGGAGCTCGCCATGTACTCGGTGATGTGGTCCGAGCACTGCTCCTACAAGTCGTCGCGGGCACATCTTCGCCGATTCCCGACCGACGCACCATGGGTGGTGGTCGGGCCAGGGGAGAACGCAGGCGTGGTCGACCTCGGCGACGGCTGGCTGGCCGCCCTGCGCATCGAGAGCCACAACCACCCGTCGTTCGTGGAGCCGTATCAGGGAGCAGCAACCGGTGTCGGGGGCATCCTGCGCGACGTCTTCACGATGGGAGCACGGCCGATCGCCCTCTGGGACCAGATCCGCTTCGGCCCTCTAGACGACCCGAAGAACCGGTATCTGTTCAACGGTGTCGTGTCGGGGATCGCCGGATACGGGAACGCGGTAGGGGTGCCCACCGTCGGTGGTGAGATCGAATTCGACCCGTGCTACTCGGGGAATCCGTTGGTCAATGTGATGTGTCTCGGCATACTCCGCCGGGAGCAACTGGTCCTGGGGACCGCTGGGTCGCCGGGCACGGTGGCGGTCCTCCTGGGCAGGGCCACCGGCCGCGACGGGATCGGTGGTGCCTCGGTGCTGGCCTCTGCCTCATTCGATGACGAGTCCCAGGAGAAGCGGCCCAGTGTGCAGGTGGGAGACCCATTCGAGGAGAAGAAGCTGATCGAGGCCTGTCTCGAGCTCTACGACAGGGGGTTGGTGGCAGGGGTCCAGGACCTGGGTGCCGCAGGACTCTCCTGCGCCACTTCGGAGCCGGCGGGGAGGGCGGGGGTCGGCCTCGACGTCGACCTCGACTCGGTCCATGTCAGAGAGACCGGCATGACCGCTCCCGAGTTGTTGATGTCCGAATCCCAGGAGCGGATGATGGCCTTCGTCCCCTCTGACCTGGTCGACGACGTCCTCGCAATCGCCACGAAATGGGAGATCGCCTCGGCCGTGGTGGGCACCGTCCGTGCCGGCGCCACGCTCACCGTTCGTCATCAGGGCGAGATCGTGGCCGAGGTCCCGGCCGCGTCACTGGCCGACGACGCACCGATCTACGACCGTCCGATGCGCCGGCCGGACTGGCTGGATGCGTTGTGGGCCACCCCGGCCCGGGTCCTCGAGGGCGACGCAGCCGACATCCTGTTGAGGCTCCTCGACGACCCGGCCCTCGGCTCGACGGCGTGGGTGCACGAGCAGTACGACCACATGCTGTTTCTCAACACTGTGGTCGGCCCTGGCTCCGACGGCGCCCTGATCAGGGTCAGGGGAACAGACAAAGGCTTGGCCGTCTCCACCGACGGAAACGGGCGGCTGTGCCAGCTGGACCCGAGAGAAGGCAGCTCGAGGCTGGTCTACGAGGCCGCCCTCAACGTCGCCGTGACCGGCGCCCGGCCGTTGGCGGTGGTCGACAACCTGAACTTCGGGAACCCGGAGAAGCCACAGGTCATGTGGCAGTTCAAGGAGAGTGTCGAGGGGATCTCCGCCGCCTGTGAGGTGCTCGGGATCCCGGTCGTGGGTGGGAACGTCTCGTTCTACAACGAGACCGATGGCGTCGACATCCACCCCACGCCCGTTGTCGGGCTGCTCGGACTGGCCGATCCGATGCCGGGAATCCCGCCCCGGCTCTCCCGGGCCGAGGAGGGCATGGAGATCTGGGAGATCGGTCCCGAAGCCAATGGCAATCTGTCAGGCACGGCCGCCCAGCGAGTCATCCACGACGAGCTGACCGGGCGCCCGACGCCACCGGATCCGGACGCCGCGAAAAAGGTCGTTGCCCTCGCCGCCGATCTGGCTCATCGAGTACCGGTGCTCCACGACATCTCGGACGGTGGGCTGGCCGTGGCCATCGCGGAGGTATGCATCGCGTCACAAATCGGGGCCAACGTCACCGAGAGCGACAACGGGAGGTTGTTCTCGGAGGATCCGCATCGGTTGATCGCCGTGCTCGAGCCGCACACCGTCGAGTTGCCCGAACGCCTGAGCAGGAAAGTGGGAACGATTCGCGGTGACTCCCTCGTCCTGGGCTCGTCTGATCCAATCGATGTCCGGAGGCTGATCGAGACGTTCGAAGAGGCGATTCCCCGTCGCATGGCCGGGTGATCAGTCGGACCGCTCCACCCAGCGGCCCTTCTCGTCTTGCTCCCATTTCGACCCGTGGAGGTCGATGACGATCGCGGTCAGGCCCTTGACCTCGTTCTTGATCGTCTTGAGCAGTGACTTGGCGTCGTTCTTGAGCATCTTGGCCTGCTCCAGGCGATAGCGCAGGGGGACCGCCTTGGTGGCTGTGCGCCCCCGGATCGCCTCGACGCTCTCCATCGTGATGCGTCGGCTCAGGTCGAGGAAGCCGATGATCGTGAAGAGTTGCTCGTCGCTCAGCGAGGCGAGGTGAGACTGGCCGGTTTGGTTCAGAGGTCCGTACACCTCATCGCCCAACTTCTGCGCCTCGGTGGTGAGCTCGACCCAGACCTTTCGCCGGTCCTTGGGGTCATAGGACCTGCGCAAGAGGCCGGCCGCCTCCATCCGGTCCACGAGGGCCGTCACCGCACCTGTCGTCAGACCCGCCTCCCGGGCTAATTCGCCCGCGGTCATGCGGCCACGCTGATCGACGATGTCGATGCAGCGGAGATCGTTTCGGTTGAGGCCGACGAAATCGGCGAATGCCTGGTCCATGAGGTCACCGGCCAATTGCAGAGCCCGGAGGGACTCGACGAGCCGACTCATCGCTGCCGTCCGCTGATCTCTTGACAAGTTGATATCTTGATTCATAAGATACTCACCATTCGAAGTATAGCGCGAGGAGTGTGCGATGCCGGAGAACATGATCGAGTCCCGCGGACTGCGCCGGATCTACAAGACAAAGAAGGAGAAGATCGAGGCCGTACGCGGCGTCGACTTCACCGTGGATGCCGGTGAGATCGTCGGTTTCCTCGGGCCCAACGGCGCCGGGAAGACCACCACCCTGCGGATGCTCACCACCCTGCTCGAGCCAACCGGCGGGAATGCCACGGTGGCCGGGTGCGATCTGAGGACCGACCCGGTCGGAGTCCGGAGAGGCATCGGCTATGTCGCCCAGGGCGGCTCGACCGACCCCGAGGCGCGAGCCGGCGAGGAGATCGTCGATCACGCCCGCATGTATGGGATAGATGCCACGGTCGCCCAGAGCAACGGGCAGGCCCTGTTCGACCAGCTGGACCTCGAAGGTCTCTGGGCCCGTCAGTGCAAGACCCTGTCCGGCGGACAGCGCCGGCGACTCGACATCGCCATGGGCCTGGTCCACCAGCCCGGGTTGGTGTTCCTCGACGAGCCTTCGACGGGTCTCGATCCGCAGTCGCGCGCCAACCTGTGGGAGCACGTCGGACGACTCAGGTCCGAAATGGACACGACCGTGTTCATCACGACCCATTACATGGACGAGGCCGACGTCCTGTGCGATCGCATCCTCGTCATCGACGACGGCGCCATCGTGGCCCAAGGCACTCCCGACGACCTCAAGCGAAAGGTGGCCGGCGACTCGGTGATCCTGAGTTTCGAGCAGCAGAGAAGCACCGTGGTCGTCGCTGAGCTCGTCTCCCGACTCGACGGGGCCACAGACCCATCGATAGAAGGCAACGAGGTGCGCTTCCAGGTGCCCGATGGGGCCAGTGCGCTCCCTGTGCTGCTCCGGGCAATGGTCGAGCACGACCTCGATGCCACCGGTGTCGAGGTGCACCGGCCCACTCTCGACGACGTGTTCCTCACCATGACGGGTCGCTCACTCCGCGATGAGGCGATGGCGGGCACCACGGACCAGGCCGCGGCCTGAAAGGACGAATGATCATGCGATTCCTGACAGATACCTGGCTGGTCTTCAGCCGCGCGATGCGTCTCTCCCTGCGGAACCCGGTGTGGGTGATCCTCGGGTTGATGCAACCCATCCTCTACTTGATCTTGTTCGGGCCGTTGCTGGAGCCTGTTGCATCCGCACCCGGCTTTCCACCCGGCTCGGCCTGGCAGGTGTTCGTGCCGGGCCTGCTCGTCCAACTCGGTATCTTCGGAGCCGCCTTCGCCGGCTTCGGGCTGATAGCCGAATGGCGGGCTGGGGTGGTCGAGCGGATGCGGGTCACTCCGGCGAGCCGCGGGTCGCTCCTCCTCGGGCGGGTGCTGCGCGACGTCGTCGTCATCCTGGTCCAGGGCGCCCTCCTCTCCGTTGTGGCGGTCGCGTTCTTCGGGCTCGAAGCACCCGTCGAGGGTCTGGCAATCGGCGTTGTCATCGTGGGGCTCCTCGGCGGTGCCTTCAGCGCGTTGTCTTACGGGGCTGCTTTGAAATTGAAGAGCGAGGATTCCTTCGCTCCGGTGGTCAACGGCCTCATCCTCCCGGTACTACTCCTGTCGGGGATCCTCCTCCCCATGTCCCTGGCCCCGGGCTGGCTGCAGACCATGGCGGATGTGAATCCTTTGACCCACATCGTCGACGGGGTCAGGGCGGTGTATCGCGGCGAGCTCGGCTCGACCGACGCCTGGCTCGGCGCCGTTCTCACCATCGGTCTCCTGGTCCTCGGCGTCTTCTACGGAGGGCGGGTCTTCCGCAAGGAATCCGCCTGAATCTCTCCCCGGAAGGGGGAAGAGATCAGGCGCAGCCGGGAGGGGGAAACATTCAGGTATCGGCCGGGCCTGGCTCGGCCGATACCATCACATCGTGGCGAGAAGCATCGGGATACTCACAGCCGGCGGCGACAGCCCCGGTCTGAATGCCGCCATCAGGGCTGTGGGCAAGGCCGCCCAGCGCGCCCACGGGATGCATGTCATTGGCTTCTATGACGGCTTCCTGGGCCTGATGCAGAACCGGTTCGTCCGATTCGACTCCGATTCTCTGTCGGGAATCCTCACCAGGGGAGGCACCGTCCTTGGCACCAGTCGGGCCAAGGTCGACAAGATGGAGATGGGCGACGGCAGACGCATGGACATGCGGTCCCTGATGCGTGACGTCGTCGATCAACACGATCTCGAGGCGCTCGTGGTCTTGGGCGGCGACGGCACGATGCGCAACGCTCTCAAGCTCGAGGACGTCGGTATAAAGGTCCTGGCCCTTCCCAAGACGATCGACAACGACGTCACCGGGACCGACGTGACTTTC
>JBEVIF010000206.1:0-7943 GCA_040510795.1 Acidimicrobiia bacterium | reverse complement strand
GCTGCAGATCGCGTTGAATCGGCCGATCGCCGCAACGCTGCCGACGTCTTTGTACTTGAACTCGTTCGGTGGCTCTCCGTCAAGACGTCGCGTGATGGTGTGGGCGGCATGAAGACCACCCTGCATCGCCACCTCGGCGACGCCGGGAAGACGGTCGAGGGACATCATGTCGCCCACAGCGAAGATCTCGGGGTGACCTGGGAGGCTGAGATCGGGGAGCACAGCGATCCGGCCCGCTCGATCCACCTCGGCGCCGGTGGCCTCTCCGAGCATTCCGGCCAGGGGGGATGCCTGGACACCGGCCGCCCAAACCACAGTACGCGCGGGAATCCGATCGTCGCCCTCGGAGGTCGTCACATCCACCCCGCTTGAATCGACCCCGGTCACCCTCGTCCCCATGCGCAGCTCAACGCCCATTTCCTCGAGGGATCGGGTCGCCTTCCCGGACAACTTGTCTCCGAACGTCGCGAGAGGCTCGACGCCACCGTCGAGTAGGAGCACTCTCACAGATGAGGCATCGAAGTTTCGAAACTCGCCACGCAGGCTGCGGGTCGCCAGCTCCCGTATCTGACCGGCGAGCTCGACTCCGGTCGGTCCGGCCCCGACGAGGGCGATGGTGAGCCACTGCGCTCGATCCTCGACGGTCTCAGCAGTCTCCGCCATCTCGAATGCCCCGAAGATTCGCCGTCTCAACTCGAGAGCGTCGTCGATCGTCTTCATACCCGGCGCGTACAGAGCGAAATGGTCGTTGCCAAAGTAAGACTGTGAGGCACCTGCCGCCACGATGAGACTGTCGTAAAGGACCTCGATCGGCTCGTTGGGGGGACGGGTCGCGTGGACGACACGCCGTTCAATGTCAAAGCCACTCACCTCGGCGAGAAGCACCTTCACATTTCGATTGTGTCGGTGGATGTGGCGCAGCGGAGGGGCTATCTGGCCCGGGGAGAGGATGCCGGTGGCCACCTGGTAGAGAAGCGGTTGGAAGAGATGGTGGTTGCGCCGGTCGATCAGCGTGACATCGATGTTGCTCGATCGGGCCAGCAGCCGACTCGCGGGGAGTCCTCCAAAGCCGCCACCCACGACCACGACGCGGTGACGTGCCCGCGGTGCGTCGGCGTCCTGCATCAGTCCTCCGATTCGACAGCGATCAGCCTCGTGGCGGCGTCGATCAACGCCAGATGAGTGAACGCCTGGGGGTAGTTCCCGAGATGGCGAGCCGCCTTCGTGTCGATCTCCTCCGAGTAGAGCAGCAGTGGTCCAGCAAACGAGAGCAGCTTCTGGAATAGGGCGCGGGCCCGGTCGACCTCACCGATCATCGTCAGCGCCGAGACGAGCCAGAACGAGCAGATGGTGAATGTCCCCTCCTCGCCGGAGAGACCGTCGTCGGTTTCGCCGACCTTGTACCGCAGCACCAAGTCGTCCTGGGTCAGCTCGTCGGCCGTGGCGAGCACAGTGGCCCTGACCCGCTCGTCATCAGGCGGCAGGAATCCGAGTATCGGAATCAGCAGGTTCGATGCGTCGAGCTCGGTGGTCTCGTAGTGCTGCCGGAAGACGCCACGATCGTCGACGCCTCTCTCGCAGATCTCATCGTGCATTCGCTGGGCGGCTTCCGTCCAGCGATCGGCCAGTTCGTCGTCCCCGCGGCTCCTGGCCAATTGCGCACCCCGGTCGGCGGCGACCCAGCACATCATCTTGGACTCGACGAAGTCCCGCGGCGGGCCGCGCATCTCCCAGAGCCCTTGATCCGGCTCCTGGTAACGGTCGATGGCCTCGTCGACCATGGCCACAAGCCCTTTCCAGCTTTCGGGCCCGATCTCTCCCCCGCGGTGTACGTGGGAGGCGACTGTGTCGAGGAGCATGCCCCACACATCGTGCTGGTGCTGGTCCCAGGCACCGTTCCCGATCCGCACCGGCTTCGAGCCGATGTATCCGGAAAGGTGATCCAATGTGTGCTCGGTCAGGTCACGCTCGCCGCCGATGCCGTACATGATTTGGAGATCCATGGTGCCGTCCGAGTCACGACGAACGGCATCGAGGATGAATGCGAAGTACTCGAATGCTTCCCAGTCGAAGCCGAGGTCGTGAAGAGCACGCAGCATGAACCCGCTGTCGCGGATCCAGGTGTAGCGATAGTCCCAGTTCCTCTCACCTCCCGGCGACTCGGGAAGCGATGTGGTCGACGCCGCCATGATGGCGCCAGTTGGCTGATAGCTGAGGCCCTTCAATGCCAGGGCGCTGCGCTCGATATACGGCCGCCAAGGATGGTCGGGGAACTTCCCGCGGTCGAGCCAATTCCTCCAGAATTTCGTGGTGCTTTCAAGGGCGGCTTGGGCCTCGGCCTGATCCGCCGGGGCGTCGCCGACCCAGGAAAGCGCAATGAAGGTCGACTCCCCCTCAGCGAGTGTGGTCTGTCCGAAGGCACGGGCACCGGTCAGGTCGAGCCGAGCATCGGAGGTGACGTCGATGGTCAAGCCGCCTCCCGTCACCCGGGCACGGTGGTAGTCCTCATCCGGGTACGACCACTGGCCCTCTTGACGTCCATAGTCGAACAGGGGAAAGCAGTCGATCTGCACCTCGACGCGACCGGCAAAGCAGTTTGCGATCCTGAGGAAGGTTCCTGTCGCCGACTCGTCGGCCGGAGCGCGGCGTCGGCTCTCGTCACGAGGTCGATCCTCTGTGGGAGCGATGACCAGGAGGTCATAGACCGTCAACCAGCCTGTTGGGGTATGCCAGGTCGTCTCCACGATGTTGGTCCCCGGCAGGTAGCGACGTTGATCGGGGACAAAAGTGTGACTCGGTCCGAATCGGAAACTCCCGGCGGATCGGTCGAGGAGGGCACCGAAGACGCTCGGCGAGTCTGGCCTGGGAAGACACAACCACTCCACCGAGCCATCCGCCGCCACCAGCGCGTCGGCTTCGCAATCGGATAGAAATGCGTATTCGGCGATCGGCGGGAATCTGCTCATCGCGTACCTCCTGGACTGAATTTGCAGGAGAAATCGATCATTTGCATCACCCGTTCTGGGGGATGCAACCCGTCCGGTTCAGAAACAATATCCAATTGAGCGACCGTTTCATCGGGAGAAGCACCAGATGGCTGATCGATACGACTTCATCATCATCGGCACCGGGGCGGGCGGCGGCACACTGGTAAACACGGTTGCCGCCTCGGGCAAGCGCATCCTCCTCCTAGAACGGGGACATTTCCTGCAGAGGGAAATGGACAACTGGGACCCGGGGGAGGTGTTCATCGAGGGAAAGTACATATCCCCCGACACCTGGTTCGACTCTGATGGCAAGCCGTTCCAACCACAGGTCCATTACTTCGTCGGGGGCGCCACCAAGCTCTACGGCGCTGCGCTTTACCGATTCCGTCCCCAGGACTTCGGCGACCTTCAGCATGTCGACGGTGTCTCCCCCGCGTGGCCGCTGGGATACGACGACTTCGAGCCCTATTACACGAAGGCGGAGTGGCTCTACCAGGTGCACGGCGATCATGGCGAAGACCCCACCGAGGGAGCCTGGAGCAAGCAATATCCCTGGCCCGCCGTCTCCCACGAGGCCCGGATCCAAAAGCTACACGACGACCTGGTCGCCGGGGGGTACCACCCGTTTCACGCTCCATGCGGAATCCTCCTCGACGAGGCGGAGCGGGACAGGAGCACCTGTATCAGGTGCACGTGGTGTGACGGCTATCCGTGTCTGGTCCACGCCAAGTCGGACGCCGAGGTCATGGCGGTGCGGCCGGCCCTGTTCCATCCCAACGTCACCTTGCTCACCGGTGCCGAGGTGACCCGGCTGGAGACCGACGATTCGGGGCGCACGGTGACCCGAGTGGTGGTTTCCCGCAACGGGAGCCAAGAGGAGTACGAGGCCGACCTGATCGTGCTCTCCGCTGGCGCCGTCAACTCCGCAAAGATCCTGCTCTCCTCGGCCAACGACCACCATCCCAATGGTCTGGCCAACGGCTCCGACCAGGTGGGCCGCAACTACATGTTCCACAACAGCAAGGCGATCGTTGCGATCAGCAAGGAGCGCAACGACACCCTGTTCCAGAAGACCCTGGGCCTCAATGACTTCTATCTCGGCACCGAGGACTATTCGTATCCGATGGGGAACATCCAGATGGTGGGCAAGTCGAACGCCGAGGCGATGAAGGGGGAGGAGCCGATGCTGACGAAGCTGGCGCCCCACTGGTCGCTCGACGAGGTGGCCCATCACGTCGTCGACTTCTGGCTGACGACCGAGGACCTTCCCCACCCGGAGAGCCGGGTGACGCTCGACGACGACGGCAACGTCGTCTTGACCTATCACCGCACCAACGACGAGGAGGCGGACCGTCTGTACGACGAGCTGAAACGCCTCCTCAACCATCTGGGCATGGCCGACCACCATGTGCTCGGGAAGAACTTCTACATGCACATGTCGATACCGATCGCAGGTGTGGCCCACCAGGCAGGCACCGTTCGATTCGGGAGTGACCCGGCCACATCGGTGCTCGACGAGTTCTGCAAGGCACATGAGCTCGACAACCTCTATGTGGTCGACACCAGCTTCTTCCCCAGCATCTCGGCGGTGAACCCCGCCTTGACCGCGATGGCCAATGCCATCCGCGTCGGGGAGCATCTCGTTGAGCGAGTTGGTTAGGGGAGCCTGATCAGCCATGGCAACACGCACCGAGGCCAACACCGTCAAGGTGGCCGCGGTGATACAGGGCGTGGCCCTGGTGACATTTCCCGCGGCGAGCACCATATTCACCTCCCCCAACGAGTACGACCTGTCGAGCACTCAATACGGCGCAATGTTCATCCCGCAGGCGATCACGGCCATCTCGGCATCGTTGGCCGGTGCCGCGCTATCTCGACGTCTTGGCACGAAGAAGCTGTACGTGTTCGGCCTATTGGCCAACCTGTTGGCGATGTCACTGCTCGTGGTGAGCCAATTCTTCACGGGCCAGGAGTCGACGGCGTATGCCCTCCTTCTCCTAGCCACCGCCAGCCTTGGAGTCGGTTTTGGGCTCACGGTCCCGGCTCTCAACACCTTCACCGCTGCGTTCAATCCGGGCAAGGTCGGCGCTTCAGTCCTCGTGCTGAATGCACTACTCGGCCTCGGCACAGCCTTGGCCCCCGTTTTCGTCGCCCTGTTCGTCGGTCTCGGGTTCTGGTGGGGCCTCCCGGTTCTGTCGGGTGCCCTGCTCGTGATACTCCTGTTGAACAGTCTCCGTCTCCCGCTGGAGATTGTGGCGCCCGCAGGGGGATCCACCGGCAGGACAACCGTCCCGCCACGTTTCTGGTGGTACGCCGCATTCGCGGTCACCTACGGGATATGTGAGACCATGAACGGCAACTGGTCGTCCCTCGCCATGCAAGATCTGGGCGCCTCGGCGACACAGGCCTCATTGGCACTCACCACGTTCTGGGCGGCGGTGACCATCGGCAGAGTGGGCTTGGCCTGGATCGAACGTCGCTTCCCGGAGCGCCGCGCCTATCGCCTCCTTCCGTTCCTCCTGGCGGTGGTGTTCCTGGCCATCTCCGCCCTCCCCAGCGACCAACCCGGTCTCGGTATCCTCGTCTTTGGCCTGGCCGGGCTCGGCTGCTCGGCGCTCCTCCCGCTCACGATCAGCTTCGGTCAAGGCGAGCTGGTGGCGATGTCCGGTGCAGTAGCCGGCGGTGTTATCGCCTTCTACCAGCTCGGCTACGGAATCGCCGCCTTCGGAGCCGGTCCTCTCGAGGAGTCGGGCATCCAGCTGTCGACATTGTTCGGATACACCGCCGTCGTCGCCGTCGTGATGGGGGCGATCGCACTCATCATCACGGGCCGTCAAACCACCAGCCCTCGAAGCGTCCCGTCCAACGGTGCGGGACGTCTCGCCAACGGGCACTGACACAAGGAGCAATCCCATGAGTCTCAAAGACAAGGTCGCAATCGTCACTGGAGGCAACAGCGGGATCGGGAAGGCCATCGTGCTGGCGCTGGCCGAGGAAGGGGCGAACATAGTCATCGACTTCGTGGCCCACCCCGAGGCCACCGATGAGCTCGAGAAGCAGATCCACGCCTTGGGAGACAAGGCGATCGGCGTGGAGGCGGACGTGAGCAAGGTCGCCGACCTGCAACGGCTGGTCGACACCGCCGTCAAAGAGTTGGGCCGGGTCGACATCATGGTCAACAACGCCGGGATCGAGACCCGGACCTCGGTGCTCGATACCACCGAGGAGCAGTACGAACGCGTTCTCGACATCAATCTGAAGAGCGCGTTCTTCGGGACTCAGATCGCAGCCAAGCAGATGATCGCTCAGGGCGACGGCGGCCGCATCATCAACATCAGCTCGGTCCACGAGGATTGGCCCATGCCCGGGAACACGGCCTACTGCCTGTCAAAGGGGGGTATGCGAATGCTCACCCGCACCGCTGCCCAGGAACTGGGTCCGCACAATGTTCTGATCGTCGGGGTCGGGCCTGGTGCGGTGGCGACCCCGATCAACATCGGGACGATGGAGGACCCGGGGAAGATGAAGGTGCTCGACGCCGCCATCCCACTCGGTCGCATGGCCCAACCGGAAGAGATCGGAAGTGTCGTTGCCTTCCTCGCCGGGGACGGCGCCACCTACATGACAGGAACCACGGTGTTCGCCGACGGCGGCCTCATGCACTCCAGCCCGGGTCTGTGAGGGGATCCGTCCAGCCGTAGCGAGATGATTGAAGGGAGAGACCAATGACGGCTGCCGCGACACCTACTCCGATTCGCAGCACGATCCCGGCGCGGCTCGACCGACTGAAGTGGACGCGTTTTCACACGAGGATGGTGTGCGGGCTCGGTGCCGCCTGGATCCTCGATGGTCTCCAGATCACCATTGCCAGCTCGGTAACCGGAGTCCTGACCCAGTCGGACACCCTGGGGATGACCTCGACCCAAATAGGCCTCATCGCCTCGGTGTATCTGGTCGGTCAGCTGATCGGAGCCCTCTACTTCGGGAAACGGTCGGACGCTCTTGGTCGCAAACGTCTGCTCATCTACACGCTGCTCCTCTACCTGTTCGGGACCGGGGCCGCAGCGTTCGTCACCGGCCATCACACCGGATGGCTGGTCTTCTTCTACGCCACGAGACTGGTAGCCGGGATGGGGATCGGCGGACAGTACGCCGCCATCAACTCGGCGATCGACGAGATGATGCCATCGAAGTATCGAGGCCGGGTCGACATCTGGATCAACGGCAGCTACTGGGCCGGGGCCATCCTGGGCTCCTTTGCCGCCCTCTTCTTCCTCAATCAGTTCCCGCCAAATGAGGGGTGGCGACTGGCCTTCCTGATGGGCCCGGTGCTCGCCCTGGTGGTGATCATCGTGGCGCGCACGCTGCCGGAGAGCCCGCGTTGGCTGCTCACGCACGGGAGGGTCGAAGAGGCCGAGGAGAACGTGAGGAAGATCGAGGAAGTGGCGATCCAGATGGGCCAGGAACTGGAGCCTGTGGACGACAGCAAAGCCCTCGAGCTGGTGCCGGAGGAACCCGGTGGCTACGGCGAATTTCTCCGACTGGCGTTCCGCTCTTACCGGCCGCGAGCAATCCTGGGCGCTTCTCTGATGATCACCCAGTCGTTCCTCTACAACGCCATCTTCTTCACCTACGCGCTGGTGCTGACCAACTTCTACGGCGTGAGTGCGACGTCGGTGCCGCTCTATGGCCTCGCCTTCTCGGTGGGCAACTTGTTGGGTCCACTGATCCTCGGCCCCCTTTTCGACTCGGTTGGTCGGAAGAAGATGATCTCCGGCACTTACATCCTGTCAGGAATCCTGCTGGCGATCAGCGCGTTCATGTTCGAGGCCGGTGTGCTCGACGCGACCACCCAGACCGTGATGTGGGTGATCACCTTCTTCTTCGCGTCGGCAGGAGCCAGTGCGGCGTATCTCACCGTGAGCGAGACCTGGCCGGTCGAAGTGCGGGCCAAGG
>JBEVIF010000205.1:0-4052 GCA_040510795.1 Acidimicrobiia bacterium | reverse complement strand
GTTCTTGGCCGGGTCACCTTTCGGGTAGCTGATAGCGGCTTTGTCTACAGTCGATGGGATGTCTATAACGGATATTCCCCAGGCCACGATCGACTGGCTGCTCGACTCAGATCCCTCCATCCGCTCGCAGGTCATGAGAGACCTCACCGACGAGCCGGCGGACGTGGTTGCTGCCGAGCGCTCGCGTATTGCCACAGAGGGATGGGGTGACCGGCTCCTCTCCCTCCAGGACTCAGACGGGAAGTGGGGCGGTGGCACCTATCAGCCCAAGTGGACCTCGACGACCAACACCCTGGCGCTGTTGCGAGACATGGGACTCGACCCAGCCTCCGAGAAGGCCACTAATGCTCTGAGCCAGGTGCGGGAGAAGGTCAGATGGAACGACCATCCAGACGCACCGTGGGCCGAGAATCCATATTTCGCCGGCGAGGTAGAGCCGTGTATCAACGCCAGAGTGGTAGCCATCGGCTCCTACTTCGGTCAGGACGTCCAGGGTCTGATCGATCGGCTCCTCGGCGAGCAGTTACACGACGGAGGGTGGAACTGCGAGGCGGAGAACGGCTCCACCCGGTCTTCGTTTCACACCACGATCAACGTCCTGGAGTGCTTTCTCGAGCACGAGCGCGCCACGGGTGCCGCCGACGTCACGGAGGCTCGCCTACGCGGTCAGGAGTACCTCCTCGAGCGTCGCATGTTCCATCGACTCTCCACCGGCGAGGTGGTGGATCCGGCATGGACCTACTTCTTCTTCCCGACTTGGTGGCATTACGACGTGTTGAGAGGGCTGGACTACCTGCGGAGTGCCGGTGTCATGCCAGATGAGCGATGCGCTGATGCCATCGAGTTGGTCCATGAGAGACGTGGCGAGGATGGACGCTGGGCCATGCATTACTCCTACCCCGGTGAGGTTCATTTCGATATCGACGATGGGGAGGGTCAGCCCAGTCGCTGGATCACTCTTGGTGCGTTGCGCGTCCTCGATTGGTCGGCTGGGCATTCAACGGTGAAGTGACCACACTTCGGACGATGGAGCCGATCTCACTGACCGTCGACGACGTCACATACCCCCAGCTGGCCGGGACCATCGACCATTCCCTGCTGAAGCCCACCCTGACCAGCGACGACATCAGGGCCGGGTGCAAGCTCGCCGCCGACTATCAGGTCGTTTCGGTTTGTGTTCGCCCCGCCGACGTGGCGCTTGCGGCGTCGGAGTTGACCGGCACCGGGGTCGCGGTCGGGACGGTCGTGTCCTTCCCTCACGGAGATTCGACCACTTCGATCAAGGTGGCCGAGGCCGAGAGGGCAATGGAAGATGGCGCCGTCGAGCTCGACATGGTTCTCAACATCGGCTGGCTGCTCTCCGGGCAGTATGAGGAGGTCCAGGCTGACATCGCCGCCGTCGTCGATGCTTCAGGAGATGCCCTCGTGAAGGTGATCTTCGAGAATGCCTACCTCAACGACGAGCAGAAGATCAGGGCTTGCCATTTGACCGAAGCGGCAGGGGCCGATTACGTGAAGACCTCCACCGGTTACGCGCCGACCGGGGCCACCATCGAAGATCTGCGTCTCATGCGGGCGAACACGGATCCCCGCGTGAAGGTCAAGGCTGCCCACGGCGTGCGGACTCTCGATGCCTTGCTGGCGGTGATCGAGGCCGGCGCCGACCGATGTGGGGCTACGGCCACTGCGACGATCCTCGACGACTATCGGGACCGCACCAAGCGCTGAAGTTCAAGGGCCGTCTGGCCTCGGATGCAGCGGGTCAGTCGGGGCTGGTGGGCTCGTCGATGTGGGCTCGCTGCAGGGTGCCGCTGAAGTCGAGGAAGACTGTCTTGATTTCGGTGAACTGCTCGATGGCCGCCGTTCCCGACTCCCGGTGCCCGTTGCCGGTGTCCTTCACCCCTCCGAACGGAAGGTGGATCTCGGAGCCGATCGTCGGGGCATTCAGGTAGACGAGGCCTGCCTCCAGTTCGCTGACCGCCCGCAACGCTCGCGCGATATCACGCGTATAGACCGCCGCCGAGAGGCCATAACGCGTCCCGTTGGCGACCGATATGGCCTCTTCGTCCCCGTCGACTCGAATCACGGTGATGGTCGGGCCGAAGATCTCCTCTTGAGCGATCCGCATGTCCGGTGTGGCATGGTCGAAGAGCGTGGGCGCGTAGAAGAATCCCCCGAGGGTTTCGTCCAACTTCTCCCCCCCTACGACGAGGTCGGCACCCTCCTCGACGCCGATGCCCGTATAGGAATGGACGCGTTCGAGTTGCTTGGCGTTGATCAACGGGCCGACATTCGTTTCCGGGTCGAGGCCGTCGCCCACCACCAGGGAGCTCATGCCATCCACCAGCCTCTCGACCACCTCGTCGGCGACGCGGCTGTCGACGACAAGGCGACTGCTCGCCGTGCATCTCTGCCCGGTCGTAGAGAAGCCTCCCCAAAGCGCCCCGGTCACGGCCTCACTGAGATCGGCGTCGTCGAGGACGACGAGGGCATTCTTCCCACCCATCTCCAGTGAAACGTGCTTGAGCTCGGCCCCGGCCAAAGTGGCGATCTGCTTGCCCACGGCCCGGGAGCCGGTGAACGAGATCATGGCGACATCGGGGTGCGTCGTGAGCGGCTGCCCCGCCTCCGGCCCGAATCCGGTGATCAGGTTGGCGACCCCGGGGGGGACACCGGCCTCCTCGAGCACCTCGAATAGCCGCACCGCGGACAATGGCGTGTCCTCGGCCGGCTTCACCACTGCGGTGTTGCCACAGACCAGGGCGGGGAACAGCTTCCAGGCCGGCATGAGCATGGGCAGATTCCACGGCGTGATGATGCCGACCACGCCCACAGGGCCACGGACTGTCATCGCCAGGCGATTGGGGAGACCGGAGGGCACGGTGTCGCCGAACATGCGCCGACCCTCACCTGACATGTACTCCCCGGACGTGATGGCCCCCTGGACGTCGTAGCCGGAGTCCACGAGCACCTTGCCCATCTCCCTGGTGATGGTCTCGGCGAGCTCGGGCTTGCGCTCGACCAGCATCCGCGTGGCCCGGGCAATGATCTCGCCCCGGAGCGGAGCCGGCGTGTGTCTCCATTCGTCCTGGGCGCGCGACGCCGCCGACACGGCCGCATCGACGTCTTCTGGGCCACTCCGCTGGAACTCCCCGATCACCTCACCCGGCCGGGCCGGGTTGGTGTCGTGGTAGGTCTCCCCGCCTGCGGCGGGCACCCATTTGCCATCGATGTAGTTGAGGAAGGCATCGGGCACGGTGAGTGGCTCCCTCTACTACTGGCTGATCCCGGCCAGCTCGAGGACCGATCTCATGCGATGGGCAGCCAGGTCAGGGTCCGGGAGGAGCCCGGCCTGGTCGGCGAGTGTCAGCTGACGGGAGAGATGGACTATCGACCGAGCTGATTCGAGACCGTTCACCATGCGGAAATGGTCCTGGTGACCGGACAGATAGGCCATGAAGACCACACCGGTCTTGTAGTAATACGTGGGGTGGGAGAAGACGTGTCGGCTCAGGGGAAGGGTCGGGGCGAGGATCTTGTCGAACTGCTCCATTTCGCCGTCGTCGAGAGCCTGGATCGCAGACGAGGCGGCCGGGGCGATCAAGTCGAAAGCCCCGAGGAAGGCGTCGCTGTGCCGATCACCATCGCCTCTGATGGTGGTCGGATAGTCGAAGTCATCGCCGGTGTACATGCGGAGACCTTCAGGGAGGCGTCGTCTGAGGTCGATCTCGCGGTCCCTGTCCAGGAGGGAGAGCTTGACTCCGTCGATCCTTGCCGCGTTCTCCTCGAGGACCGAGATGAAACAGTCCGAGGCCTCGTCGAGATCTCGTGATCCCCAGTAGCCGGCAAGCGCCGGGTCGAACATATCCCCGAGCCAGTGCACGATCGCCTTGCGAGAAACGTGCCCGAGGACCTGGGAGTAGACCTGGCGATAGTCGTCGGGACCCGTGGTGGCGGCGGCGAGATGGCGGCTCGCCATCACGACCGGCTGTCCTCCGTTGCTCTCGATGAGATCGACCTGCTCGTGGTAGGCGTCGACGATGCGCTCTCTC